>JAFSSU010000246.1 GCA_017450845.1 Treponema sp. | reverse complement strand
CGGATTGCCGACGGCCCCATGTCCGAGCCGTGCCTTCTGCCTCCGAAGTCCAGGGGCATCTCGATTATGTTGACGTTCACTTCCGACCTATCCTACTCCTTCACCGCGCCGCCACCCAGGCTCTTTATCATCGCTTTCTGCGTGAGCAGGAAGAAGATGACGAAGGGAACCGCTATGATAAGCGACCCGGCGGCGAAGTTAGTGAACTCGTTCTTCTTGTCGGAGACGAACGAGAAAAGGCCCAGCGCGAGGGTCTGTTTCTCGGGCGTGCGGAGGATCATCTTGGGGAAGATGAAGTCCATCCAGGGGCCGGTGAAGCTCGTTATCGCCAGGAAAGTGATGATCGGGCGGCAGACCGGCAGTATGATCGTCAGGTAGGTCCTGAAGTGGCTCGCCCCGTCGATTCTCGCCGCCTCGTCCAGGTTCTTGCTCACCGTGTCCATGTAGCTCTTGACCATCCAGGTATTGTAGGGGATGTTGCCCGCGACGTAGACGAGGATGAGGCCCCAGAGGTGATTGAAGAGCCCCAGCCTCAGGATGATGACGTAAATCGCTATCATGCCGACGAACGAGGGGAAGACCTGTAATATCAGAAGGCTCATCATCAGGGACTTCTTGAAGACGAACCTGAAGCGTGAGAAAACGTAGGCGCTCACCGACGAGATGATGACCGTCAGCAGAGTGGTCCACAGGGCGATGACCAGGGTGTTGGAGAACCAGAGCCAGTACTGGGTCTGGGTAAACAGGTAGACAAAGTGCTTGACCGTGAAGCCGTCCTTGAAGGGAATGATGTTCATGGCGGCAATCCCGTTTCCCGGGCTGAACGCGCCGCTCACCGTGTAGACGAGCGGATAAAAGACCAGGAATGAAATCAGGATGAAAATGATGTATGTGACGGCCTGGCTCAAGGTCTCGCCAGCAGGGGAATTCCTTTTCATACCTCACCCTCCTTATAGGCCTTGGTGTTCATGAACTGGTAGACCGCGAATGGCGCGAGCACCAGGAAAATAAGCACCGCGATGACCGAGGCATAGTTGTACTTCATCAGGGTAATCGTCAGCTTGTAAATCCACGTGACGAGCAGGTCCGTTCCTCCCGCGTTGGTCGTCGTGCTGTCCGCGACGGCAGGGGTTCCCCCGGTAAGGAAGAAAATCGCGCCGAAGTTGTTGATGTTGTGCGTGAAGCTCATGATGATCAGCGGCATCGTCTGGTAGAGGACGAGCGGCAGGGTTATCTTGCGCAGGATCTGGGAGTTGTTAGCCCCGTCAATGCGGGCGGCCTCGTACAAATCCTCGGAGATGGCCGTCATCGTGCCGGTCGTCAGCATCATGAAGTAGCCGAAGCCCGCCCAGAGGTTCAGGACAACGCACATCACCTGCGCGAGCGTTGGATTTGACAGCCAGGGGATGGCCGTCTCGGGAGACAGCCACCCGAGGGCCTGCAGGGTACGGTTTACGATTCCGAACTTGCCGTTGAGCATGTTCTTCCAGACGAGCATCGTGATGACGGACGGAACCGCATAGGGCAGAATGAAGATGAACTGGAACACGCCCTTGAGGCGGATTTTGCTCTGCCTGAGCGTGACCGCGACCAGGAGGCCACCGAAGTAGCACGTCGCCGTTGACAGCACGCCCCAGACGAGCGTCCACGTGGCTATGCGGGCAAAGCCCTTGGACCAGTTGCTTCCGCCTCCCATCAGGTCCTTGAAGTTCTGTACCCCCACCCAGTCCACAGTGTTGTTTGGCGTTATGTGGTTGGGCGCGGAATAGTTGGTGAACGCGACCGCCACCGAGAACACGAGCGGGACGACGACGAACACGAGCAACAGGACGACGCAGGGGGCAAGACCCACGATGGGGAATGCGCCGTTAGCCGTCTCGGCAAGGTTCTTCTTTGGGAACCTCTTCATCCTGCAATACTCTTTGTAGGACTTCCTCGCGCTCTTCACGGAAATGACGTATACCGCGACGAAGATAGCGATGAGGGCGAGCGTCAGTATCCCGTCAATCAGCATGAAGATGGAATTGCTCCGTTGCTTGACGGGCAAATCCGGCTGCGGGAAGCCCAGCGTCACAAGATCATAGAGCTTTTTGAGCGTGAATGGATAAGCACAAGGAAGAGGACTTCCAGCGCGGCGTAGGCGGTTCCCTTCACCCGCTCCTTTAGGTAGAGGATATGTGAAAGTCCCATGAAGCAGGCCGCCGTTCGCGTCACCTTCGCCTCGGAGCTTCCGTCCGTGTTAAGCATGTTTCCCCCTGTAAAAGATGCGGCCCTTCTGGCAAGAAAAATAAAACCCGATGGAAGGGCCGCGCCATCCACCGGGCTCTGTCAAGAAACCGTTATTTCTTTATGATCGCGGCATCGCAGGCATCAAGCTCTGCCTTCACGTCGGCACCGTTCCAGATGTTCTTGGAGGTATTGCCCATCGTGTCCCAGAACGCGCCCATCTCGGGGATTGACGGCATGGGGAAGGCGTAGTCCAGCTGCTTGAGGAAGCCGGAGATGTACTTGCTGGAGACCGGCGTGTCGATTGACGGCATGGCCCCCGTCAGGTCAAAGCGGAGCTGCTGCATTTCGGGGGTCAGCAGGAACTTCGCAAAATCAGCTGCCTCGGCAGGGTGCTCGGAGTAGGCGCTGACCTGCATGGAGCGGGTTCCGCTGAATGAGGCGGAAGGCGTGCTTTCGCCCGGCAGGGAGGGAAGGGGGGCGACGCCGAAGTCAATTCCGGCATCCTCGAAGGGGCGGACGTTCCACAGGCCGGTGATGTGCATGGCGGCATTGCCGGACTGGAAGGCCGCATCGCAGGTCGCAGTCGTCAGGTCATCGGCAGAAACGTCGAGAACCTTGCGCAGGGACTGGAAGAACTTCATGCCCTCGACGGCGGCGGTGGAGTTCAGGTAGGACGTGGAGGTGTCGTTCCCCGAGCTGCCGAACAGGCGGTTCCCCTTCTCCGTGGTGAAGATTATCGTATAGTAGCCGTTCCCCACGTCCATGACGAAGCCGTACTTCCCCTTGTTCTTGGTGTTGAAATCCTTGACCCAGATGGACAGCTGGTCCCAGCTCTTGGGAACATCGCTCTCGCTGATGAGGGCCTTGTTGTAGAAGAGGGCGTAGGTCTCCGCGCTGACGGGGTAGCCGTACATCGTCCCGTTGTAGGTGAGCGCCTGGGAACAGGCCCCGAGGACGGACTTCTTCACGCCGTCGGCATCGACGGTCGGCAGGACGTGGCCGCCGGTCACCAGCTCGCCGAGCTTGTCGTGGGGAGCGGCGAAGAGGTCGGGACCGACACCGGCAGGGCCGTCCAGCGCGATCTGGCCGGACGCATCGCCCAGCTCGACGTTGACGAATTCGACCGTTACGTTCGGATGCAACTTGGTGTAGGCCTCTCCGGCCTTCTTGATGAACTCATCAGGCCCCTGAAGGGACTCCCAGACTTTGAGCGTTATTTTCTCGGGCGCAGCGGAGCCAGCAGATGAGGATGAGGAGCCGCCCGCAGCCGCCGGCTCCTTCTTGCCGCATGACGCGAACGCAAGGGCCAAAGCCGAGACTGCCGCGACAGTAAAAAATGCATTTCTTTTCATAAAAAAATCCTCCGGATTCCATAGTTGGGTTTAAGGAAAAATCCCTATGGCTATTATTCTATCTTAGCACTGCTTGGAGGAATCGTCAAACCATTTATCTCAAAAAAGGCTGCCGGAGTAACTATCGTTATGTCCTATGGAATTTTCTACAATTTTTTCCTTGCCGCCCTGCTTCTGCAGGTGCTGCTCCTTCAGGCTGTTGCGCTCCCAGAAGACCCCGTCCCTGTAGCCTTGTATCTCCTTGTCCGTATCCGCCATGCGCAGGCGTTTGGCGGCGTACAGGCAGAACTCCCCGTTCACTTCGATGCCGCAGTACTGGCGGCCCAGCTTCTTGGCGGTGACGGCGGCAGTCCCCGATCCAAGGAAGGGGTCAAAGACCATCGCGCCCGGCCGGGACGAGGCGAGGATCAGCTTGGCGTAAAGCTTCTCCGGCTTCTGCGTGGGGTGGTCGGTGTTCTCAGGCATGGACCAGAAGGGGACGGAGATGTCGTCCCAGAAGTTTGACGGGCAGGTCAGGCGGGTCCCGCTCTCTTCGTCCCAGTCCTTGGGCTTTCCGTCCGACCTGTAGGGGGCAATGACCCGCCTGCGCATCTTGACGGCCTCAAGGTCAAAACAGTAGTTCTGCGGGTCCTTGACGGCAAACCAGATGTCCTCCATCGAATTCTTCCAGTTGCCCTTGGCCCCCCTCCCCTTCTCCCTCTGCCAGGTTATGCGGTTGAGCACGGTCAAGTTCTTTTCGAGCGCACGCTGCATGGCGGACGAGCACTTCCAGTCCCCGCAGAGGTAGAGGCTGCCGTCCGCCTTGAGCTTGGCGCACACGGCAGGAAGCCATGAGTCCAGCCAGGCCTCGTAAGAGGAATCCTTCATCGCACTGAATGTATGGCCGCCGAAGTCCTTGGTCAGGTTGTAGGGAGGGTCAATGATGATGAGGTCGGCGAAGGCGTCCGGCAGCAGGGGCAGGATGGCAAAGAGGTCGGCCTGTATGACCTTGCCTGCCGGGTCCGGATCCTGCCGGAACTGCCCCGCATCCACGATGCTGGCCCGGAGGGCTTCGCGCTCCTCCGGCAAGATGGTCAGCGTCCTGTTCCGTGCCGCGCGGGGCTTTTCTTCCATATTGTGAATCAGTCGGGCAGGGGGCTGCCCGCAGCCGTGAGCCGCTTTCCGCAGTCCCGGAGCGCAGTCAGGCTACCGGCAGCGGCTGTCCGCAGCCGGCATGTTCCGCTTCCCAGGCCTGGGCGATGCGGAGAATCCGCTCCTCGCTGAACATCGGGCCCGCGAACTGGATGCCGACGGGCATGGAGTCGCTGTCACCGCGAGCCGCCGCCTTGGCAAACTCACCGTCAAAGCCCTTGGTGATTCCCGCCTCAACGCCCGTGCCCGCCGTATGGCCGCAGGGAACGGAGATGGACGGAATGCGGGCCAAGTTGACGAAGACCGTGAAGAGGTCGCTCAGGTACATCTCAAGCGGGTCGTCCACCTTCTCGCCCAGCCTGAACGAAGCGGTCGGGCAGGTGGGGCAGAGGATTATGTCGTAGCTTTCGAAGAGCTTGGCTATCTCCCGCTGGATCCTCGCGCGGACGGACATGCCCTTCTTGTAGGTGTCGCCGGAGAACTGCTCGGAAAGCACGTAGTTTCCGATGATGATGCGCCGCTTGACCTCGGGGCCGAATCCCGCGGACCGGGTCTCCACGTAGAGCTGGTCGTAGCCCTGCTCGTTGTCCACGCGCGCCCCGTAACGGATGCCGTCAAAGCGGCTCAGGTTGGAGGCCGCCTCGGAAAGGGCTATGACATAGTAGGAGGCTATGGACGCATCAAGGATGCTCAGGTCAACCACGTCTATCCTGGCCCCCTTTGCCTCGAACCAGGCACGCACCTCGTTAAAGACCTTTCCCACGTCGGGCGAAAGGCCCTTGCTCTCAAGGAACTGCTTGGGGATCGCTATCTTGAGTGCCTTGAACTCGTCGGCAGTATAAGCGGCAAGATTCTTGAGCTTCTCCTTGCCGGGCAGGTCTGCCGACGTGTCGTCGTAGAAGTCAACGCCCGCCATGACGGAAAGGGCCGTCGCAATGTCGGACGGCGTGTGGCCCATGATTCCCACCTGGTCAAGCGAAGACCCGTAGGCAACCACGCCCCAGCGGGAAAGCACGCCGTAGGT
>JAFSSU010000245.1 GCA_017450845.1 Treponema sp. | reverse complement strand
GTCCTCATAGGGGAGCCGGGCGTGGGCAAGACCGCTATCGTGGAGGGTCTGGCAAGAAGGATTGCCTCGGGGGACGTGCCCGAGAGCCTTAAGAGCAAGCGCCTGCTCGCGCTGGACATGGGGCAGCTGGTCGCCGGGGCAAAGTTCCGCGGGGAATTCGAGGAGCGGCTCAAGGCCGTCATCACCGAAATCGTAAAGAGCGAGGGGCAGATAATCCTCTTCATAGACGAGCTTCACACGATTGTCGGCGCGGGCGCGGCGGAGGGCAGCATGGACGCGTCCAACCTGCTCAAGCCCGCCCTGTCGCGCGGGGAGCTGCACGTCATCGGCGCGACGACGCTGGACGAGTACCGCAAGTATATAGAAAAGGATGCGGCCCTTGAGAGGAGGTTCCAGCAGGTCTACTGCGCGGAGCCCGACGTGGAGGCGACGATCGCAATCCTGCGCGGCCTGCGCGACAAGTACGAGATACACCACGGGGTAAAGATAAACGACGAGGCCTTGGTCGCCGCCGCGACGCTCTCAAACCGCTACATCACCAACCGCTTCATGCCAGACAAGGCGATCGACCTCGTGGACGAGGCGGCGAGCCGGCTCAAGATGGAGATAGAGAGCCAGCCCGTGGAGCTGGACCGCCTGGAGCGCAAGCTGCTCCAGCTGCAGATAGAGAAGCAGTCGCTTTCCAAGGAGGACGACGCGGCGAGCATGGAGCGGCTCGCCAAGCTGGAGAAGGAGCTCGCCGAGCTTACGTCCGAGCGCGACTCCATGAAACTCCAGTGGCAGAACGAGAAGCAGGCCATCGAGGGCAGCCGCCACTCCAAGGAGGAGCTTGAGAAGGCTAAGTTCGACATGGAGAAATATACCCGGGAGGGCAATTTCAACAAGGCGGCGGAGCTCAAGTATTCCGTCATCCCCCAGCTGGAGAAGACAATCGCGGAGGAGCAGAGCAGCGGCGCGTCGGCGGAGGCCGGAGGCGAAATCAGCGAGGAACGCAAGAGCCTCCTCCGCAAGGAGGTGACGGAGGAAGACATCGCCCGCGTCGTCTCCAGCTGGACGGGCATCCCGGTCGCCAAGATGATGAGCGGAGAGAGGCAGAAGTACCTGGAGCTTGAGGACGTGCTTCACAAGCGGGTCATCGGGCAGGACACGGCGGTGCAGGCCGTCGCGGACGCGATACGCCGCAACAGGGCGGGGCTCTCCGACCCAAACAAGCCGCTCGGCACATTCCTCTTCATAGGTCCCACGGGTGTCGGCAAAACGGAGCTCGCGAAGACACTCGCAGACTTCTTGTTCAACGACGAGAAGGCTCTGACGAGGATAGACATGTCGGAGTACATGGACAAATTCTCCGTCACCCGCCTTATCGGCGCGCCGCCAGGATACGTCGGCTACGACGAGGGCGGGCAGCTGACCGAGGCCGTGCGCCGGCGGCCCTACTCCGTCGTCCTCTTCGACGAGGTGGAGAAAGCCCATCCCGACGTGTTCAACGTCTTCCTGCAGGTGCTGGACGACGGAAGGCTCACCGACGGGCAGGGCCGGGTGGTGGACTTCAAGAACACGATAATCATCATGACGAGCAACCTTGGCTCCGACCTGATACTGGATGCAGCCTCAAAAGACGGACAGGGAGCCGGCGATGACGACGGGCTCCGGCAGCAGATAGACGCGCTCCTCAAGCAGCACTTCAAGCCTGAGTTCCTGAACAGGATAGACGAGACCGTCATGTTCAACCGCCTGGGCAAGGAGCACGTCAAGGGTATCGTCAGGATCCAGCTGGACCGCCTCGCTTCCCGCCTCGCCGACAGGAGGATAAGCATAAGCTTCACCCCTGCCGCGCTCGACCTGATCGCGGACCTGGGCTACGACCCGGCGTTCGGGGCCAGGCCGGTCAAGCGGGCCATCCAGAACTACGTGGAGAACCCGCTGTCCAAGGCCCTGCTCGCAGGCACGTTCGGGGAGAACTCCAGCATCACGGCTGACGCGGAGAACGGGGGGATAGCGTTCAAATGAAAACAAACCTGCTTGTGCACGTCATCGTCGACGGATGCGACGAGGTTAAAAGCTCCCTCTCCACGGCGCGGATGATACGTTTCCACGGGAGGGCGGAGTCAGACTTCTTCAGCGGGGAGATACTGCCCGGGGGAGTTGACACCCAGCGGGAGTACAAGGACAAGCCCTTCGCCCTTTCCGCCCGCTACATGCTGAGGGGGAAGGACAAGGACGGCAGGGACTGCCTCCTGTTCATAGAGAACAATGGGACGGCCACGGACGGCGTCGTTACGACGAGCCCTCTCCTGCTATCCGACAGCCCCTCCCTCGCCTGGCTTGAGACGGCCCGCACGTCGGGCAGCATATCCGGCAAGGACGGGGAGCTGCTGATTACGATTGACATCGAGGCGGACTAGGCGGCGAGAGCGGGGACCGCATAATCCTTCCTACTTGGTTCCCGGAATCAGCTCCAGGATTTCCTTGATGGGCATGCAGAGCTCGTTCACCTCGAGCGACCGCTCCGCCTTCAGGATTGCCTCCGCGCACCTGCGCATGGCGGGGTATGAGGCCCTGAGCATGTGGTTCGCATAGATGATGACGTTCGCCCCCCATGAGGCGAGCTCCGTCTCCGTGAACTGGTTGTAGGTGGTCGGGACAAGCACGAGGGGGACGCTCGCGTATTCCCTGCGGAAGCGCTGGCAGAACTCCTTTATGTCCTCCCCGCTCTTGTCCTTGGAGTGAATCATCACCCCGTCCGCGCCCGCCCTGACGGCGGCGAAGGCTTTCTTCAGGGCCTCGTCCACCCCGTAGCCCGCGATGATCTCCTCGATGCGGGCGATTATCATGAAGTCCTTGGTAACCTGCGCTTTCTTTCCCGCGCTGATTTTCTCGCAGAACTCCTCCTCGGTCGCGAGCACCTGTTTTGCCTCGGTGCCGAAGAGGCTGTTCTTCTTGAGCCCCTTCTTGTCCTCGATGATGACGGCGGACACCCCGTTGCGCTCCAGCGTCCGCACGGTAAAGACGAAGTGCTCCGGGATACCCCCCGTGTCACCGTCGTAGATGATCGGCTTGGTCGTGCACTCCAGTATGTCCGTCAGGCTCTGCATCCTCGTCGTCAGGTCCACGGCCTCTATGTCGGGCTTGCCCTTGCTCGTCGAGTCGGTCAGCGACGACGACCACATCCCGTCGAACGCGTGCAGGCCGTCCTCCTTCATCAGCTCGGTGTGCTCCACGATGAGCCCGCTCAGGCCGGAGTGCGCCTCCATAATCCTGACGACAGGCTTGGCGGCGATGAGGCGGCGGAGGGCGGCGCGGCGGATGTCCGGCGTCGTGCCGATCGACTTGGCGTTGTCGTTGAGCGCGGTGGAGTTGATGCCCTGCGTATAGGGAATCTCGACGATCTCGCCGCCCCATTCCTTGACGGCCTCGAGGCACTCCCCGCGTATCTTGGAGAGGTAGTTGCTCTTCCAGTCGTCGCCGTGAATCATGATGTCCGGCCTGTACTTGCGCAGGTTGGGGACGTAGCTCCAGTCCTCCTGAGGGACGACCCTCGCCACGCCCTTTATGTTCTCTATGACCTGCCTGCGCTGCTCGTAGGTCAGGTAGGGGAGCCGCTTGTGGCTCGCGATCGCGCTGTCGGTCAGGAGGCCGACCGTGAGCTCGCCGAGCCTGGCCCCCTCAGTGATGATGTTGATTATTCCCGGGTGGATGATGTCGCCCGTTACTCCGAGATAGACAGTCTTGCTCATTGTAACGAAAGACTAGCACAAAGGGGGATGAAGTTCAAGGCGACGTGAAAGCCGCATGGATGTCTATTGAAAACGTCCCCCCATCCGTGCTATAGTCTTGCCGTGGCTGCCATGAATCCTATGTTCTTCGTCAACTCAGCCCTCCTTGGAGCCGGGCTCGCGATGGACGCTTTCTCCGTCTCCATCGTCAATGCCGTCGCCGAGCCGGGCATGGGAAGGCTCCGCCGCTCCGCCATAGCCGGGACATACGCCATCTTCCAGTTCGCCATGCCGCTGGCCGGCTGGCTCTGCGTCCGCACGATAGCATCGCTCTTCACTTCGTTCCAGAAGCTCATTCCCTGGATTGCCCTTGTCCTCCTGCTTTTCATCGGGGGAAAGATGATTATAGAGGCCGTCCGCGAGGGGCAGGGGAATGCCGGCCCGTGCGCCTCATGCGGCAAAAGCGGGGCGGACTGCGACAGTTGCCCGGACAAGGGCACGGCGGGGCGGCTCTCCCTGCCCGTCCTCCTTGCGCAGGGGGGCGCGACATCGATAGACGCGCTCTCCGTCGGATTCACGATCGCGGATTACGGGCCCGTCATGGCGGTCATCGCGTCGCTGGTCATAGCGGCGGTGACATTCGCCATCTGCATGGCAGGACTGCTGATCGGGCGGGCCGCCGCGAGCACCCGGCTGCTCACGGGGAGGGCGCAGGCCGCCGGCGGGATCATACTGATACTGATCGGCGCGGAAATTTTCATCAAGGGGATGATTTCATAATATGGCAGAAATGACGGGAGGCTTGTTCTCCGACAACGAATTCAACTCAAAGCTCTGGAGGACGATGCTGCCCATCGCCTTGCAGAACCTCATGCTCGCCTCGGTCGCGGCTGCGGACGCGGTCATGCTGGGCCGGATGGAGCAGAACGCGATGGCCGCGGTCTCGCTCGCGACACAGGTGCAGTTCGTCCAGAACATCCTCGTCAGCGGACTCACCGCCACCGCCGGAATCCTCGGGGCCCAGTACTGGGGCAAGAAATCCGGGCGGACGATAAACGACATCTTCTGCATGACGGTCCGCCTGGTCGCGCTGATTTCCCTCGCGTTCAGCCTAGCATGCATCTTCCGCCCGGACATCCTGATGGCGTTCTTCACGAACGACGCGACCTTGTCGGAGATAGGCTGCCAGTACCTCCGGGTCGCCGGCCTCTCATACCTGTTCACGGGCCTCTCCCAGTGCTACCAGACGACGATGAAAGTAACCGACCACGTGAGCCGGGTCGCATGGATAAGCAGCAGCACCGTCGTCATAAACATCATGCTGAACGCGGTATTCATCTTCGGGCTGTTCGGCCTGCCCCCGATGGGCGTGCGCGGGGCCGCGCTCGCGACCCTGCTCGCCCGCCTGATTGAGTTCGCATGGTCGCTCGTCTCCTCATGCCAGAAAGGATTCCTGCGCCCTGACTACCGGAGGCTCTTCTTCCATGACGCAGATTTGTCGCGCGACTTCGCAAAGATTGCCCTCCCCATGCTCGGCGCCTTCCTCCTCTGGGGCATAGGATTCACGTCCTACACCGCCATCCTCGGTCACCTGGGGCAGGATGCCGCCGCCGCGAATTCCGTCGCCGCCGTCATCCGCGACCTGACCTGCTGCGCCGCCAACGGGGTCTCCGCCGCCGCCGGAATCATGGTCGGCAACGAGCTGGGCGCAGGGAACCTGGACAAGGGGAAGCTCTGGGGCATCAGGCTGATGAAGATTTCCTACATCATCGGATTCTCCGTCACCGTCCTGATACTGCTCCTGACCAAGCCCGTCGTCTCCTTCATGAAGCTGACCGACGCGGCGCGGACGGACCTTGTCGCGATGATGGTGATTCTCGCATTCTACATGATCGGCCGCTGCGTCAACACGGTCATCATCAACGGGATATTCGACGGCGGGGGCGACACGCTCTTTGACATGTACAGCCTGGCCGTATGTATGTGGGGCATCGCCGTGCCCGTCGCCCTGCTCGGAGCGTTCGTCTTCCACTGGAGCGCGCCCGCCGTATTTGCCTGCACCTGCCTGGACGAGGTGGGCAAGATACCCTGGGTCATGGGGCACTTCTACCGCTACAAGTGGGTGCGCGACCTGACCCGGGAGAGATAATTTGATTCGAGAAACGATAGGAAAGAATGATTCTGAAAACAAAAATCTCTGACTGAAAACTGAAAAGGTCACTGAAAAATATCAGACGGTCAAAAAAATCTTGAAGAGATTGAATGAAATCCGTTTGTGGCAGCACAGAAATTATCAGAAACGCTTTACGTACTGATATACCCTCAATGGTGGATTATTAAGGCTTATTCTACAAAATGGTATGGCTTTCCCCGCCCAAGTCCGCCTACCTCTTGACCTGACCGTCCTAGTGCCTAGGGCGGGGAAAAGAAAAGCTCTTGATTTTTCTGAGCTTTCAGTGTAGCGTATAGTTATGGCAGACAGGGCTGAATCGCTGAGACAGAAGATTCTGGGGAAGATAAAGGTCTTCCGTCGCTTTGATGATGATTACATGACGAAGTTCTTCGAGGACGATTTGGAATCGACATCTCTCCTGTTCCAGATTATCATGGAGAACCCGACCATCAGGGCAACAAAGTCGGTGAGCCAGAGGAGCATCAAGAGCCTTCAGGGACGGTCTGTGCGGCTTGACATTCAGGCGGCTGATGCATGACTTCTCATGCACGAACTCGGAAGACATGAAATACAAGCTTCTTGCTGAGAGGACAAGATATTTCAAGCAGGACGAAAAGGGGGTGACGAATATGTGCATGGCGATGGAAGAGCTGATTACTGAAGACCGCATCGAGATTGCGGAGAAGATGCAGGAAGGCGGGAAGCTGTCCCCGGAAGATATCGCTTTGTATTCCAGACTCCCTCTTGAGAAAGTAAAGGAGCTTTCGGAGCGAATTCATCATCAGGATGTGACAGAAACAGAGGTATGAAAAACATCCCGGTGTTTTCCTTACAGAGTTCAATTCCTCTTGGCACGACAAACT
>JAFSSU010000244.1 GCA_017450845.1 Treponema sp. | reverse complement strand
TACATAACGAGCCGCGTGGACTGGCCCTGCTCCGTCCACACCCTTTTCCGCGACGAGAACCTGGGCTGCAAGCAGGCTGTCTCGGGAGCGGTAAAGTGGTTCTTCTCCGACGTGGACTCAGGGATTGTGCTTGAGGACGACATCCTTCCTGAGCCTTCCTTTTTCCCCTACTGCGAGAAGATGCTGGAACGCTACAGACTGAATCCCTTTGTCGGGGCTGTCTGCGGCTTCAACAGGGAAGGGGTCTCGTCCTTTAAGGACGACATCTTCCTCTGCACGACGGTCGGTGTCTGGGGCTGGGCCTCCTGGGCGGACAAGCTCAGGGACTATTCGGCTGACTATTCTTTCCTATATAATGCCGCCGCAGCCGGGGAGGAGATTCCCGCAAAAAAGCGGATGACCCGCTACCTGAGCCGGAAGGCGGAATCTGAGCTTCTTTCCAACGCAAAACGGGCGGTGGAGGGCGAGCTGAACACCTGGGACTACCAGTTCTCGGAGTACCTCGCGCTCAGGCAGATGGGCTCCGTCGTGCCCCGCAAGAGCCTGGTCCGCAACCTAGGCTTCTCGTCGGACTCCACCCACACGAGCGGCCGTCCCGCATGGTACAAGGACGAGAGCTGGGACTGGGGCGGGGAAATCCGCGTGCCCCCCGTAATCTGTCTCAACCGCAGTTATTCCAGGCTCTGCGAGGCCGAGTACGTTCCCAAGATGACTTTCCGCAGGCGGATGAACATGATTCACGATGCCCTTGTCTCCGGGGCTGACAGGCTCGGTCTCCTCGGGGGAATCCGCTGGATCCTGCATCATACGGTAAAGGCCTCGGGGAAGGGAGGGAAAAGGTGAAAGTCCTCCTCATCAATTTCAAGGATTCAGGGGGCGGGGCCGCCATAGCCTCGATGAGGCTGCTTGAGGCCCTGAACGAGGCGGGGGTCCAGGCCGTACTTGCGGTGCCCAAGAAGACCTGCACGAGCCCCTTCGTGATGGAGCTGCCCAAGAAGAGACGGTTTTTTTTCAATAAGCTTGTCCGCTGGCTGGGCAATTACTTCTCCCATATCCTCTCGCAGGTTTTCGACCCGGTCGTAAGCCGGATTCCATTCCATCCTTTCCGCTTCACGACTACGAACGGCATCTTCCATACGACGAACTTCAAGTCGGAATGTGACTTCGACGTGGACTGGCTGAACCGCTCGGACTTCGACCTGGTGAACCTGCACTGGATAAACGACATAGTGTGCAACAAGGACATAGCGCGGATACGGAAGCCCCTCGTCTGGACGATGCACGACAGCTGGCCCTGCTGCGGGGCGGAGCACCATCCCAACGTGATGGAGGGAGACACCCGCTGGCAGGAGGGCTACTACCGGCGCAACAAGCCCTCGGGCACGCACGGCGTGGACCTCTGCCGCAAGGTATGGAAGCAGAAGAAGAAGTACCTTGCGGGCAAGGGGATTATATTCACGGCCCCGAGCCAGTGGGAGCATGACGTGCTTGTGTCAAGCGCGCTCTTCGGCGGCTCTGACTGCTACCTCGTCCCGAACATAATCGACCACAGGGTCTTTTACCCCCGTGACAGGCAGGAGGTCAGGAAGCTCTTCGGCCTTCCTTCCGGCAAGAAGATAATCGGATTCGGCGCGGCGGGCAACATGGACGGCCCCGGCGCGATGAAGGGCTCAGGCCTCCTCTTTGAGGCGCTGAACAGGCTGGAGGATAAGGAAGGCTATTTCCTCATCGTGTTCGGGCCGGTCGGCCCCGCGTTCAAGCAGGCAATCTCCATTCCTTTCTTTGCGTCAGGCTACGTCGCGAGCCCTCAGATACTCGCCTGCCTCTACTCCGCATGCGACGTGTTCGTCAACACTTCGATAATAGAAAGCTTCTCCTACACCTGCCTGGAGGCGGCAAGCTGCGCCGTCCCGTCGGTCGCCTTCGACGTGGGGGGGACGGGCTGCATGATACGGCACAAGGAGACGGGCTACCTTGCCAGCCCCTACAAGGCGGAGGAAATCACTGACGGCATACGCTACTGCCTGGAGCACTCCGGAAAGCTTTCCGGGGCCGCCCTGCACAGGGCCAGGGAATCATTCGACAGGGACAAGACCGTGCGGAAATACATCGAAGTGTATGAGGCCGCCTTGCGCGGGGCGCAGGCAAGCGAAGGGAGGAGTGAATGAGCGGGCAGCCGGATATTTCCATAATCACGATAAACCGCAACGACCGGGAGGGCTTCAGGCGGACGCTTGGGAGCGTCATGGGCGAGAAGGCCCTGAAGCCGGGGACGCTCGAGTACATCGTCATAGACGGGGCCTCCACGGACGGCAGCGCGGAACTGCTTGCCGAATATGCCGCCCGGAAGGATAGCCGCCATGCGATCAGCTTTTGGGTCAGCGAGGCGGACGGGGGAATATACGATGCGATGAACAAGGGCCTTTCCCGTGCGACCGGGAAGCTCGTCGGCATAATCAACTCCGGCGACAGCCTCCTGCCCTATGCCCTCGCGGGTCTGCCTGGAATTCATGCCGGGAACCCGGGGGCGGTGCTTTACGGGGCGTTCTCCGTGATGAAAGACGGTGTCTTTGACTGGGTGCAGGGCTTCACCGCCACGGAGCTTACGAACAAGATGATTCCCCATAACGCGAGCTTTGTCCCCCTCAGCCTGTACAAGAAGTACGGCTCCTACGACACGGACTATAAGGTCTGCGCGGACTATGACCTCTTCCTGAGGATGTACAAGGACGGGGTTCCCTTCGTCTGGCTGGACAGGATTGTCTGCGACTACGCGCTCGGCGGCCTGAGCGACAGGGCTGAGCAGCTCCGCCTGAGCGAGAGCGAGGCGATACAGAGGAAGTACGGCTGTTACGTTGAGCCGGGCCGCAGGCAGAAGTTCAAGAGGGCTCTGAAGGCCCTGCTCAAAAAGCCCTTCTTTTTTCTTTGCGGGGACTAGTAGATGACCGAAGGAACCTGCAGGAAAGAGACGATTGTGTTCATCCTTCCTTTCCGCGACGAGGCCCCGGTCGGCGGCTACAAGATTGTCTACGGATATGCCGACCGCCTTGCCCGGGAGGGGCATGACATCCACCTTGTCTACCCCCACATAAAGCCTGAGGATTTTGCCCGCGTCCGTAATCCCCTGCTCAGGCTCAAGATGCGCCTGGGCTTCCTGTACCGCTACAGGATACGGAAGCAGCTGCGCCTCGGAAGCTGGTACGAGTTTACGGGGCATGTCAGCCGGGAGTATGTCTTTACCGCGGGGAAAAATCTGCCCCGCCGCTACCCGGGCTCAGCGAAGTTCGTCGCCACCGCCGTGGAGACCGCCTATTGGGTCTCTTCCATGAGAGGCGTTGAGGGGCGGGGATACTACTTCATACAGGACTTCGAGAACTGGAAGCACGATGACGGCTACGTGCTCGCTTCCTTCCGTCTCCCGCTCAGGAAGGCGGTCATATCCGGCTGGCTCCGCGACAAGGTCATGGAGGCGGGGGAAGATGCCGTGGTCATCCCCAACGCAGTAGGCCCGGACTATTTTATCCTGTCCGCTGATATCGAGGGCAGGAGCCGCTATGAGGTCGCCCTGCTGTATCATACGGACGAGCGCAAGCGGACGGAGGACATCCTCGCCGCATTGGAAATCGTGAAGAAGGCCGTCCCCCAGCTCCATGCGGCGGCGTTCGGCGTGGAGCCCCGGCCCGTCTCCCTCCCGGACTGGTACGACTATTACCAGCGGCCTGACAGACAGACCCACAACAGGATATACAACACCGCTGCCGTCTTTGTCGCCGCCTCCCGGGCGGAAGGCTGGGGGCTGACCGTCTGCGAGGCCATGCAGTGCGGCTGCGCCATAGCCTGCACGGATGCGGGCGGCTTCCGGGAGTTCTGCGAGGACGGCAGGACTGCCCTGATGTCGCCGCCTTTCGATGTGGCGGCCCTCGCCGGGAACATCAGGCGGCTCATCGAGGACGACGCGCTCCGAATCCGCCTTGCCAGGGCGGGGAAGGAAAAAATCGGAAACTTTACATGGGACAAATCTTTCGCTAGAATGAAGGAATTCCTTGAGATAAGAGACTGAGGGGGAACTATGCTGATAGTCACTGACGGGGTTGCCAACCACAGCAACAGGCTTTTCCAGAACATACACTTCGAGGCTTTCTGCAAGGAGCACGGAATCCGCTACAGGAACCCCAGCCTCCATGACATGGCCCCCCTCTACGGGCTCAAGGCCGGCTCCTTTGACAAGCTTGAGTGCCGCATCTATGCGGGCCTTGAGCGGCGGAACCTCTTCCATGCGATGAATTTCGAGGAGGGGCAGGGAGACCTTGCGGCTATGGCGAGGAGCCTGGAGAGGGGGGGCATCCACTTTGTCACCGGCTGGATGTTCAAGGTCAAGGACCTGACCGAGAAGTACCAGGACTTCTTCATAAAAAAGTACACCCTGCTTCCCTCATTCTACGAGGACACCCCCCTCTACGAGCAGTTCTCTTCGGTAGACACGGACAAATATGCCCGCATCGCCGTCCATATACGCCGCGGGGACTACAAGACCTGGGAGGGCGGAAAGTACTACTACGAGGACAAGGATTACCTGTGCCTCATAGACCGCATGAGGGGCCTTGTCCGGGAGCAGCTGGGCAAGGAAAGCCTCTTCTACATATTCACGAACGACAAGGTTTATCTGGACGGGGTGGGGATATGCGTCTCCGACAACAGCTGGTACGTGGATCAGTTCATCATGAGCCGCTGCGACTACATCATCGGGCCGCCGAGCACCTTCTCCCTCTGGGCAAGCTACACCGGCCTCACCCCCTTCTACCACGTCAAGGACAAGTCCAAGGAATTCACCCTTCAGGACTTCGAGCTCTGCCACGGCTGAATCTCCTTCTTGCATTCCATCTTTATGCCGATAAGGAAACTGTGAAGAACTTTTTTAAGCTTTTGACCCTTTCTGTGGCCCTCGCTTTCGCCCTTCCTGCCGGGACGGATGCCTATGTGGTCAAATATAAGGAAGATTATTATAAACTCTACCACGTCCATTACGCCCAGGCTCCGGATGACTGCATCGAGAACATCTGGTGGCTGGAACAGGCCGTCAAGGCAGACTTCGCCAACCCCCTCTACGCGATGGCCAAGATTGAGACCCACGAGCAGTGGGAGAAGTACCGCTTTCTTTTCCAGATGCACGTCAACCTCAAGCTGATCGAGCAGCACCTGCGCCTGGGCCGGGTCTACGACAAGCAGGTCGCTTATTTCTACGACGCGCCCTGGAAGGACGAGTACCTCCGCAACCTGGAGAAGGCCAAGACCTGCTACCAGGCCGCCTACTATTACTGGCGCGAGGCCAAGCTCTGGGCGGAGAAGGCCTCCATATCCCAGTACAACTTCCTCTATATAACCGACCTTCAGAACTGGGAGGACGAGCGCGAGCGAATCGTCACCAGCGAACTGGACTACGAGAAAACCCTTGACCGGGAGATAGCCCGTCTGGACAAGGTCATCGCCCAGTATCAGGAGATGGACAGCAAGAATTACTGAGCTAGCACTTTCCGGCCACCCCCGTCAGAGCTGTGGGAGCGGGACGTGCGGCTGGAACTGGATGGGGAAGAATTTTTCACCATGTAAAACGTCCGTAACACACCCCCTGATACGTCCGTAACACACCCCCTGATACGTCCGTAACACACCCCCTGATACGTCCGTAACACACCCCCTGATTACGTCCGTAGCACACCCCCTGTTACGTCCGTAACACACCCTCCGATAGACGAACGGACGATTATCCGTTATACTGTGACAATGACCAAGTATATTTTCATCACCGGCGGGGTGGTCTCCGGCCTTGGCAAGGGAATCGCCGCCGCCTCGATAGGCTTGATTCTGAAGGGCAGGGGCTTCTCGGTCGTCAACCAGAAGTTTGACCCCTACCTGAACATAGACCCGGGGACGATGAACCCCTTCCAGCACGGGGAAGTCTTTGTAACCGACGACGGGGCGGAGACCGACCTGGATTTGGGCCATTACGAGCGCTTCACTGACGCGACGCTTTCCCAGTCATCCAACACGACGGCGGGCCGCGTGTACCTCGCCGTCCTGAACCGGGAGCGGGAGGGCGGCTATCACGGCGGGACGGTGCAGGTCATCCCCAACGTCACCGAGGAAATCCTCGGACGCATGCTGCTTTCCACGCAGGAGACCGGGGCGGACGTCATCATCACCGAAATCGGAGGTACGGTCGGCGACATTGAGTCCCTGCCTTTCATCGAGGCCATCCGGCAGATGAAGTACCGCGTGGGTGAGGAGAACTGCTGCTACATCCACCTGACCCTTGTCCCCTACCTGGGCAAGGCGCACGAGCTCAAGACCAAGCCGACCCAGCACTCTGTCAAGGAACTGCAGGAGCTTGGAATCCAGCCGAACATCCTCATGCTGCGCACCGAGGTCCCGATCGGGGAGAGCACGCGCGAGCACCTGGCCCGCTTCTGCAACGTGGACACCGACTGTGTCATACAGAACCTGAACGCCAAGTCCATCTACGAGGTCCCGCTGAACATGGAGAAGGAGGGGCTGGGGAACGCCGTCTGCAAGGCTCTCGGCCTTGAGAAGCGGGAGACCCGGCTTGAGGACTGGGCCAAGATGGTCCATACCTTCGAGAATCCAAAGCACCGGGTGAACATTGCCCTCGTCGGAAAGTACATCGAGCTGCACGACGCGTACCTGTCGGTCGTGGAGAGCCTGACACACGGCGGAATCGCGAACGAGGCGGAGGTCGTGCTGGACTGGATAGACAGCGAGACCCTGACTGACGATGACAAGACAGCCGAGCGGCTTTCCGGGGCTGACGGCATCATCGTTCCGGGAGGCTTCGGCTCCCGCGGCATAGAGGGCATGATCCGCGCGGCCCGCTACGCCCGCCTGAACAAGGTGCCTTACTTCGGCATCTGCCTGGGCATGCAGATTATCGTCATCGAGTACGCCCGCGACGTGCTCGGCTGGGCGGACGCACATTCCACCGAGATAGACAAGGACACGACCCATCCGGTCATAGACCTCATGCCCGACCAGAACGGCAAGATTCTGGGCGGAACCCTCCGTCTGGGCAAGTTCGAGTGCGCTGTCAAGCCTGGGACGCTGACAGAGAAGGCCTACGGCTCGCTGACCGTCTGGGAGAGGCACCGGCACCGCTACGAGTTCAACAACAAGTACCGGGAAGACTTGGAGAAAGCCGGCCTGATCATTGCGGGCGTGAACCCGGAGCGGGATTTGGTGGAGGTCGTGGAGGTCCCGGACCATCCCTGGATGGTCGGGGGACAGTTCCACCCGGAGTTCAAGAGCCGGCCCAACAAGGCGGGCCCTTTGTTCCGGGACTTCATAAAGGCTTCGGTGGAGTACGGAAAGAAGTAGTGTGGCGGGGAGAGAAGGACGGCGGCGCTTCTAGTCGTCGTTCTTGGTGTCGAAGTACTTGGAGTCCTCCAGGTACTGGCGGCGGGTCATCACGAGCGTGATGAGCTCCTGGTACATGTTGTAGTCCACCTCGAGGGCTATGGGGAAGATGAAGTATTCGGTCTCGTCGCAGTAACGCTCGATGAATGCCGCGCTCGTGACGAATCCCAGGCTTATCATGTTGCTTATGCGGTCGGCGCACTTGAGAAGCTTTGCCTTGTGGCTCGCGTTGGCAAGGATGCCCCTGAGGTATTCGTTCTTCAGCTGGCCGGGCTTCTTGGTCACTTCCTGAACCAGCTTCAGGACTTCCTCGCCCTCCTCGTCGGCGTTGCGTATGAGCTCTATGTCGAATCCGGGGATGTCCTCCACCACGTCATGGATGCAGCTTGCCTTGAGCAGGACGCTGTCTATGTAGCCGTAGTCGATCAGGATTCCCATCGTGTCCATCTGATGGCGGAACATGTTGCCGCCCGCGAAGCGTGCCTTGCCGATCAGGTAAGTCGCCAGCTGCATGTAAGGGGCGAGCGTGATGCCCTTTAGCGTGAGCATGTGCTCCTTGTCCATCTGAGAAGGTTTTTCCGTTGCCATGTTGAATACTTTGCCCATGCTGAAACCGCCTTCTTACATTATCGAGACGAATACAAAAAGCCTTGAATTTTTCCCACAAATCGGGAATTCCGTGGTAGAATATCAGTCATATATTTGATGCATAAATTTACAGCTTTGCAGGAGGTGAATATGGCGAAAGACGACATCTTGAAGGAATACCGCTACGACGGATCGAGGAAGCTGGACCTGAGCTCCGTCCCGCATGACTCCGAGGGGCGGGGAAGCAAAAAGGAGGAGTATGCCTACAAGACCGAAGAGAACATACGGGAGATAGACGACTGGCAGGGAAAGCTCTACGCCCAGTCGCAGGAGTCCGTCCTGATAATCCTGCAGGCCCTGGACGCGGCGGGCAAGGACGGTACTATAAAGCATGTCCTGGGACCGCTCAACCCGCAGGGCATCAGCGTCCACAGCTTCAAAGCCCCCAACTCCGAGGAGGAGCAGCATGACTTCCTCTGGCGCTACCACAAACGCCTCCCCCAGAGGGGCAAGATGTGCGTGTTCAACCGCTCATATTACGAGGAGGTACTGGTCGTCAACGTGCACGAGTTCTGGAAGGACTACAATATGCCCAAGAGGACCTTCCACAACGGCAAATATATAGAAGGAAAGTACAAGGAAATCGTCAACTGGGAGAACTACCTCTACGGCAATGCTTTCCGCGTGGTCAAAATCTTCCTGAACCTGTCCAAGGACGAGCAGAAGAAACGCTTCCTTGAGCGGATTGAGCGCAAGGAGAAGAACTGGAAGTTCAGCGAGAACGACCTGAAGGAGCGCAAGTACTGGGACAAGTACCAGAAGGCTTTCGAGGATGCGATAAACGCGACCTCCAGCAAGAGCTGCCCCTGGTATGTCGTCCCTGCCGACCAGAAGTGGTATGCCCGCTACCTCTTCTCCCAGATACTCGTTGAGACCCTCAGGGACATAAACCCTTCGTTCCCCAAACTGCCTGAGTCCAGCGCGGAGGAGCTCAAGAAGTGCGAGGACATCCTCCTGTCGGAGTAGGGGCTCATGAGGAGAAAGCTTCTGGGGGGGATTGCTGCCCTGATGGTTGCGACCAGTTCCGTCGCCGCGGCTTTCGGGGCGGGGGCTGTCAATCTTGATCTGTCAGGCCAGGCTTTCTCGTTCGTGCCCGCCGGGGAGGACGGCCTTCGCATGGGCGTTACGGAAGTGACCCAGGCCCAGTACGAGGCGGTGATGGGGAGCAACCCAAGCCGCTTCAAGGGAGCCGACCTTCCCGTGGAGCAGGTCAGCTGGTATGACGCGGTTTATTTCTGCAACAAGCTCAGCATGGCTCTCGGCCGGACTCCGGTCTATGCGGTTGACGGCGAGCGTGACGTGACTGAATGGGACTATATGCCTCACCGGGGCGACATCCTTGCCGGACGGATTACGCAGGACCTGGCTGCGGACGGATTCCGCCTGCCGACGGAAGCCGAATGGGAATATGCCGTGAAGGGCGGGCAGGACTGCCGCTTTGCGGGCAGCGACCTTCTGGACGAAGTGGGCTGGTACGTCGTCAACAGCGGCGGCAGGACGCATCCCGTCGCACAGAAAAAGCCGAACGCCTACGGGCTCTACGACATGAGCGGCAACGTCTGGGAATGGGTGTGGGATTCCTACGGGAAGGATGTCCGCAGCCGTTACTACCGGGGCGGCAGCTGGTATTATGGCAGCAACTACAGCAGCCCGGTCAACAGGGGGTCCAACCGTAGCAACTACTACGCCTACCATCAGAGCGACTTCATCGGCTTTCGCCTCTGCTTCCGGGAATAAAAAAGGCTCCGTCCGGTAAGACGAAGCTTTATGAGTATCTTTAAGATGCAAAAAAAAGTTCCACCCGATAGGCGGAGGACGCGCTGGCGACCTACTTGGACGCGAGGAGGCGGGGGATGAGCTACATGGAGGCCCTGCGGATGTTCTTTGACCTGAACGAGTGGTGCTGTGGGAGTGCGCCCGCGTCACCGGCTACGACGCGGAGCGGATGACCGTCCGCGTGGAGCGGGAGTATGTTGCGGGGGAGGGAGAGTTTTGTGCATTTTCATAAGTCTACACAAACAAGGCTCACAGGTTCTTCGAAAAGTTTTTATTCTCTGAATAACTCATATACATCATCCAAAACACTTCTGTCTTTTATCCCGATAAAGTGTTTTGTATTTTTTATTTCAGTTATTCTGTTCCGTATCTTTTTATAAATATATGCGGTCAATTCTTCTGAATTTTGCGAATCACATATATATTTATAATCCAGATATACACCAAACCCCCAGTTATTGTATTTGCGGGAATACCAAGGTTTGTCAGGATTAAAAACCTTGGCATTTTCCCATATACAAATTAAGCTTATACCTAATGTTTCAAGCTCAACAGTTTTTTTTATATCTTTCTCCATACCTTCTTTATCTATCCAATTCTGTATCTTCGCGGAAGATTGAGGTGTGGTTACAGAAGTTATTACTACTTTCATTATGCTCTTTTACCTTATCTAAAAATTTTATTTCTTGGTGGTAAATGACCGTGTTCCAAGTAATAACCATAAAGCTTCAATTTTTCAACAATCAAAACTTCGTCTGGCAGTCCAACAAATTCAGTTTCCTTCTTTACCCCAATAGAGAGCAAATATCCTTGGGAATAACGTTCTAAGGGGCGGTGTGTCTGACCATATTTCCAAACTTCACCTTTTTTCATAGAGACTGTTCCATTACGGACATCTGGGTATATACCATCCCTTGTGGCAACAAGCGCATATTGCTCAGAAGCTTTATTGCCTCTATTTTTTTCCATATATACCTTCTATTTCTTTTTCCATTTTGGTAATAAGCTTTTTACACTCCTCGGGAGAAATCTTGCTTGATTCTAACGGGGAAGAAATTTCACTACCTTGCAACGTTAAACAGAAAAAACTATTCCAAAGACGACAGCTGCTTTACCTAGTTTGGGTAAGTTTGAAAGAATGTTCGGTTGTTCAGCTACTATTCCTACTGTTTCGGCGACCGTAACTAATTCAGGTATACTACGTTCGATGAGTTGTAATTGAGTTTGGAAATATTCTATATCGAAACAAGCTTCAGCTTGGCAACCGTCCGGGTCAACATACCTGACCGGGTTGTTGCCCGCGTAGTGGTACAAATGGGAGTTTGTCGTGTTAAACACTCCGCCCATGCCGGGGAGGCTGGAGTTGTCAGCCCCTGCGGTAGGGAGATAGTCGCCGAGGACGGGGTCGGTGGACAGCCACACGGAGGTCTGGGATCCATGTACCTCGCTCCGTGGAAGAGACTGCACTGGCATGAAATACCGTGCCAGATGTTTCCTGCCAGTGCCCTGATGAACCATCATTCATCGGGCACGTCTCTTGCCCTGTCAAAAAACGCTCTGGGTCTCCCTGATGGGGGAGGCTGTATGCCCTGTTGCTTTAACCTCAGGCACAGAGTTATTCTCGGCTGTTTTTATGCAAAAACAGCCTCGTCCTGCTGCTCCGCAAGCTCCCTCACCCGCTCTTCAGGAAGTTTGGAGACTTGTGCGATAGTCGCAATAGAAAGAGTTCCCTCATTCAGCAAATTCAGCACAATTTCTTCCGAATTCGCCCGTCTTTCTTCTTCCAACAGCTCTTCCATCACCGTACTCATCTGCCTTACTCCTTTCTCGTCCTTCTTGAGATACCTTGCCCGCTCGGCAAGGACGCTGCTCGTCATGTCGTCGGGGTCGCTGCACGAGAAGTCGTGCATCAGCCGGCCTATCGCGTCGTCGCCCCTGTACCTGCCAGTTACATATATTATATGCGATTCGTCACCGAATGCAAGCCCCAGCTCCTCTATCCTGCGTTCGATGTGGTAGAGGGGCTTCCCGCCATTGAGTACGTCGTTCTCGGTTATGAAGATGACGCAGGTCTCCGGCAAAGCGTCGAAGTCCTGTACCTTCTTCTCCGGCGGAGCGTAATTGTCTTTCTTCCGCTTGCCCGGCAGGAGGGGCGTTCGGGGAGAAAGCCATCTCATTCAATGGGAAAACATCTTTGTTTTTCTAAAAGTTTCCTGATGTCTTGTTTTATTTCTTTTCTGGTGTTCCGCTCATACGACAGGAATTCTGGAAAAATAAATTTCCCCAGGTTTACCTTTTGTATCCTCGCAATTTCGCGGTTCCATTCGTTTGGTGCAATCTGATGGCTCATCATATATTGCCTGGCTTCTTCGGAATCCGAAATGATTCTTTCATAATCTTCATTTTCATCTTCCAGTATTTTCAGCAGGGACATATCAAAAGTATAGACAAGTCTTTCCACGAAGCCAAGAACCCACGCCGCCGAAGGAACCCATGTGACACCCAAGAAATCCTCATCAATATTCGGATAATCATGGTAGCGCATCAAATATGCGGCACGCTGGGTTTTCCCATTATAATAGTCGATGGAAAATCCTGCGGCATGAAAAGACCAAGATATAGTAAAAAGGTCTGTGAAAACAGTGTCATCCTCAGTTTTATACCCTTTGTCCTTGAAATATACAGAAAGAACTTTCGCAATAAAGTTATTACAATATATATATCCTTCATGCGTGAGATTTGAAAAATCTTTGTATGGATCAAAAAAAATCTTTTTCAAGATTATCTCCTAAAATAGCATTGCAGCTGCTGGCAGAGCCTTTGCTACTGTTGCACATCCGACTCCAGTACCAACGCCTGTTGCAATTAGAAAAATACCACCTGCCACAAATGCACAGACTCCTACACCAATAGCAATATTTCGTACTGATAATGCTAGGATTATCATCGGTAAGTTTATATTAATTATACAAAATGATTCCTGGTTCTGGAGAATATATATCCATAAAAATTCCTTCATGCCCGACGACAGGAATTCCTTCTGCGATTGAGCCAAGAAATGCCCCCGGTTTAGCAGTTTGATTTGATGCGTTTGCTTGATTTATATAGAATTTTAAATCCTCTCTAGCTGCTATAATAGCATGTTCAGGTTTCATTTCCCAAATAAGCAATGTTCTGCCTGTAGGAGATTGCCAATCTGGTCGTCTTCGAGAAAACTGAGATGAACCATCTGCTGTAAACATTCCTTTATTTGAATAAACTGTTGAGTATCCCAGTGATTTAATTTTTGCAGCCACAATTGGATAAGCCGTATTATGTGCAGCCGTTCCAAGAGTACCTGTAAGAAGAACAGGTACTCTTTCGGCTCTCCCGTCTGGATCCGTGTACCTGACCGGGTTATTCCCCGCGAGTGGTACAAATGGCAGTTTGCTGCGTTAAACAAACTTTTTTCAAAGTGCGATGTGCCATATGTGCCATTATGCACACCCCGGGGCATCTTGTCAAGCGGATTTGCGGGAATCCTGTCGGAAAAAGGAGGAAATTCCGCCAGTTCCGCTGGATTCCCGCCCCTTTCCGTGGTCCGGCGCGGGCGAGGGGCTGCCCCCGTTCCCCGTGCCCCTTCCCCGGCTGCCGCCCCCGACGTGTGCCGCTGGCAAGCGTGGGGAAAAACGCCGTCATGCGGGCGGAAGCGTAGCAAAGGCACGGATTGGGGCGCAGGTTCACCGGGAAAGCGTGCCCTGTTTTTGTGTTTACAAATCTTTGTATTGTAACGATTTATACAAACATGTTTATGTTATCTTCCCTCCGGGTACACTTTTCCCGGGGAAAAAATGAAAGCAGGGGCTATAAAATCAGGGAATTCGTGAAAGAACGCGTACCGGTCCCGAAGTGTGCCATTGCAATTTTTCGCAGGGATGTAAACTCTTTTAGTCCCCGCGCTCCCCCTCGGGTTCCGGGAGTCCC
>JAFSSU010000243.1 GCA_017450845.1 Treponema sp. | reverse complement strand
TCCTGTGCGTCCGAGCGGAACACGCATCCGCAGTCATAGTTGCCCGACTCCTCATCGGTGAACTTTCCCCTGTCCCCGCCGGAAAGCACGACATACGCGGGCTTCTTGTCCGCAGGATCCGCACCGTCCGCGACGGGTACATAAACAACACCGTGCGTAAGGACGTTCACGGCGGTGTGCTTCGGGTAGAAGCCAGCCCCATCCCTGCAGGCAAGCTCCTCATGAAGGGCAACGCCGACGAATTTCATCCCTGTTGTCGCCGTGGCGGTGAAGGTGGCCTGTGACGCTCCGCCGGAAACGGTGATTTCAGCCTCTACCTCGCCCTCCCCGGCAATGGTTACCGTCTTAGCACCGGCAACAACGCTTGCCCCGATTCCCATATCCGCAAGGGTCTCGTCACCGTTGATTGCGTCCGCAACTGCGGCAAGAGTCTTGTCAGTGTCGGTATCGAAGTCGATTGCGTCAAGCTGCACTCCGTTCACAACGACCGCAAGCTTGTTCGAGGCAACGAGGTCGGCTGACGCGACAAGGGAAACAAGGTTGTTGTGCGCTGTGTACACGCGCTCGTCCCCGACAGTTCCGAAAAGAGCCGCTCCCGGCTCGATGTCCCCGGCGGCAAGACGGCTCTCGGTCACATCCTGCAGTCCGTACTTCTGGCCCGCAATCGCGCGGGCGGGATCTCCATACAGCTTCATGTCACGCCTCCTCGCCGCGAGAGCGGCGTTCGTTAAGCTCAATCATGCGCTGGCGGGCGGCTGCGGCATCGTAGTTCGCCTGTCCGCCGGACTGACCGTCCGCGCCCACGACGCGCTGTGCTCCGTCGCACCTTTTTGCAAGCTCCGCAGACGCGGTGTCGAAGCAAGCCGCGACATAATCAGCATCCTTGCCGTCAAGCTTCACGGACGGGAACACTGCGGCAATGACCGCGCGGCGGATGTCATCCATCCTCATTCCCTTCTCGACCTTCACGCCAGCCCTATCGGCAGCGTCATACAGCGCGAGCCGTTCCTGGACGAGCGCGTCGATGCGGGTCTCGTCGGCGGCATCGGAGCGGGCTTTCTCAAGGTCGGCCTCGGCCTTGTCCGCACGGGCCTTCTCAGCGTCGCGCTCTCCCTCCAGCTTGGAGGAGACGGCCTTTCCGTCGGCGACTTCCTTCGCAAGGGTGTCAGCCTTCTTCTCCGCCTCGTCAGCGCGCTTGGTGAGCGCGGCGATGTGGGATGCCACGGTATCAGGAACCTCGACATCAACACCGTCAATTCTTACGGTCTGTTTCATAGAGTTATTTTCCTCCCCTTCATTTTTGTGGTCTTTATGTGCTGTTTGATTTGTCCCCGCAGGGACGGCAAGGATTGCGTCCGCGCCGTCAAGGTGAATCCGGGCGGCATCTCCAGCCCTTGCCTCGTCAACGATGGCGCAGTGGTTGTAGCGGATTTTCCGCTGTATGCAGTCGTACTCGACTCCCATGTAAACGCCCGCCGTCTCCTCAATCTCACAGGTGTAGCCCATTGAAAGGGCACGGCGGCCGTTGAGGACATCCTCGATTGCGTCGGCGCGGTTTATGGTCATGTCAATCGCGACATGGATTCCGTCGGTGAGCTTGTCATCATCAGTCCATCCGTCACATGACCTCACCTGCGTGGTCGTCGTGACATCACTACCGAGGCTGCCGACCTGAAGCTCCTGCTGGTTGTCGGGAGTTACGAGTCCATCAGGGTGCTCGTTCGTGACCGGCTTGAGCTTCATCGTCTCCAGGCTTGCCGGGGAGAACACCTCCTCCGGGAGCCTCAGCTCCCTCAGAACTGTTCCGTCAGCGTACTGATAGGTGAACACACCGATGCTCGTGACTATCGCGCGGCCCGTGAGGAATCCTTCTGTGGTACGGATGAACGGCGTTGCCATCCATCTGCCAGCGTCAAGTGAGTCGAAGCGTTTTACTGTCCTGGGTTTCCCCATGTCTGACCTCCGGGCATAAAAAATCTGCCTTGTTTCCAATCGGGGTACAGAAAAGCACCCCGCCCCAAAACCCAGCAGATTTTTTTGGTGCGGCTATCCGCAACTTGCCCGTGCCACATGGGTACGGTGAAATGTTGTTCTTTTTTCCAAGAATACCACAAAAACAAAATATGTCAAGAGAAGGGTGAAAAAAAAATTCGGCCCCCTCTTTAAATAACAAGAGGGCTTTAAATACTACTAAGATATATATAAGAGACTCTATACTCTATACTTACACTTTAAAGCAAAATTGAACGGTCTCCGACACCGTTTAACGGTGTCGAACAGCGTCCGAGAGTGTATATACGGTGTCTGACGGTGTTGAACACCATTAAACACCGTTGTTTTTGACGAAAAGTGTATGATTTTTCATACTATTACTAACGTTTGGAAGTCTAAAATACGGTCTTATACCATCTTGAACACCGTCGGACGGTGTTCAACGCTGTTGAACCAAGTCTGACACTCTTGAACCGTGTTCAACGGTGTATATACGGTGTTCAACAGCGTTAGATGCCGTTGGGTCTTTCGGGTGAAAATTCACGTTTTTTTTCTCGGAATGGGCAAACCTGTCATCTTTTTTGCCTGAAAAATAACAGAAATTTATACAGAGGAACAGAAAAAAGAGGCTTTGGCTTTATAAAAATGATGCCATTTTGATGAAAATAAACAGGATTCTTGGCGGTTTGCAAAGCCGCAAACCCCTGATTCGGGGCAGTGGTCTGGAAAAAAAATGAAGTCCATGTTGGTCTTCGGCGGGTATTTTGCAGGGATGGGGTTTAATAAAATGGGCTGTCAAAGAGAATCCCTGCCAGATGCTGAAACATCCGGCAGGGCTCTGGCGATAACGCCGTAGACAAAACTTTGCGGGTGATGTCTACAGGTATTATCGCACCTTCCGGGCCTTTTGTCAAACGGATGGGGAGGCGGAACGCCCTCCCATCAGGCTACAATAATGCGGAACTCTTCGACCTTTCCTGAATCCTTGAAAACCCTGTAGTTTTTCCGACCGACGCCAAGACCGATAACAAACGTATCGCTGTTGTCATACACATCGATTTGTTCACCGAGGTATGTTCCGAAAACGACACATTCTTTACCCTCTTCTTTGGCATTATGGACAATTTTTGTGGAGTCTATACCTGCAAGCTCAAGAGCTTTCTCTACGGTCATTTTCGCTTCTCCTTCCTGTTAAGGCAGCAATCAATTATGTTGTCGTTAAAGTCAAGATCGTCAACCCGGAAATATTTCGTATAAGTTTTTTTTGCCTTATCGAATACACTCTCATCATACACCTTGTTCGACTGCGGGTCAAGGAAAAGAACCTTTCCGTCAACCTGTTCTGCCATGAATACGTGTCCGCCTCCGTTATCCTTCCAGACAACGCAGATTTCGCACCTTGAGCCGTCGCCCCATTCTTTCATTGACTTCTTTATTTCGTTCTTTCCCACCCCCTTTGCATTGATAACATCGGCATTTTTGTACATCATGGCAAAGCCGTTCTTGTTGTAGTCCGAGAATTTGTCGCTGTTAAGCTCTGTTTTATTCTTGGCCGGGGTAGGTTTCGCAATAACGTCATAGCCCCGGCGGATTGCCTCATAGGTCGGACAGCATCGCTGGCAGTTGTTTTCCCACCCAAATCCCTTGCCATAATTGGGATTCGTCTGTTTCAAGGCTTTCTCCAGCGGGAGTGGTGTTTCCATTGTCTTGAAGTCGTCAAGGGAATGCACGGGCTGAGGCACACCGATTTCCTCGGACGTGACCGCCGTCTCCTCCGGGCCGTAGTCCGGCACGATGCCGTCCGCCGCGTCCGCCTCGTCAATCAGCTCATTGAACCATGCGAGGGCGCAGCAGCGGCACTGGTAGTCCATGCCGGGATGCATGAGTACTGCACCCGCCGGGCGGGGCTGCCAGGTCTTGCCGCCGTCCTCGCTGTACACGGAGGCATCGTCCCAGCGGCAGAGAAGCCCTTCCATGACTGAATGGCTTTCCCTCACGCGCTCGTCCCCGGACGTGCTCCAGACGTACATCGACAGTCCGATGTCCTGCATCCGCTTCTGGGTGACAGTACCGTTCAGCTTGCCTATCTGGTCGCGGGCGATGAAATTCGCCCGGCCCCTGGAAATCTTGTCGTCAAGCACCTGTATCTTCTCAGACAGGATTTTGACTGACCATCCGTTGGTGACGGCCTGCTCGGTCGCGGCGTTTATGTCCGAGACATATTTCCGCAGGTCATTACGCACGATGTCATAGTTCGTGTCCTGCCACATCCTGCGGGCTTCCGGCCACCAAGACTCGTCCGACGGGAACTCCACCTGCACGGACTTGACGGACTTGTCGTACTGGCTGCCGTTGAAGTCAAACGCGCTGTCGGCAATGCTGCCAAGCCCCCTGTAAATCGTGGACTGCGCCTTTCCATCATCGCCCTCCGGCACATAGGCCGAAATCCAGTTATCGCAGCTTTCCACCATAAGCTTGAAGCTCTTTCCCGCGACCGCATCCCGGCGGACGACCTGCCCGGCACTGTCGCCTTGGAGGATGGCCTCATGGTGTTTCTTTATGTATTCGTGCACATACTCGCGGACAGGGCGCACCCATGCACGGTATGCCGCCCCGTAATGATGCTCGACCGCCCAAGGATATATCCAGCGGACAGGCTTCTTCCGCCTGCCCCGCTCAGAGGCCGTCATCTTCCGCCGCCGGGCTGTCAGCAGCACAATAAGAGCATTACGCGCAGCGGTTGCCTCGTCTGTCATGTTTTCCCCCTTGACTTTTCAGCCAAATGTGTTAATATAATAGGTGCCAGGTGAGAGCTTTGCTCTTGCCGGGTAGACGATGGGGAGCGTTTTGCTCCCCTGGTTTTTTTAAAGCACATCACCCCATGTACATTTGTGTAATTCTCCTTTTGTGAATATGTAAAGCAAACCTTCCCGTTTAGGCTCCGTAAAGCTTACTCCGATCCGCTTCGCCTGATTCCTTGAGTTCGTCAAGGTACCTCGTATACCAGACAAACAGGATTCAATGGAAATTGGCTTATCGACATATAAGAACACATTCTTGGACTGAGACAATGCCCCCAATGCATTAACGCCGACTTTCCTTTGTCCCCCGCGCACGTGCTTCATCTCCATCGTAGCTCCGTCAAAAACGCAATCGGGATTCTTGCCTCCCTTGTTCCGCTCCGGGAGCATAAATACGTCCTTACCCGTCGCTTTCGCCAAGGCGGTAGCCATCAGCTTGTCCGAGGCATAAACGGCGGGGTCTTTTGCTCCGTCCGCTTCCCTCGCAGACGAGACGAACACAGAGGATTTGTCCCCTGCTTTTTCCGAAACCCACGTTTCATTCGGATAGAGTTCCATTACTTTATTCCTACTGCTGCCCGCCGCTTCTGGTCCTGAGCCTCCTTTCTCCGTGAACCGCCCGTTCTCCTCCCGTGGGTGTTCGCTTTCTACGAAACCGTCGGAGCGGGTATCATAATTGACTCCGCCGCCTAGCCGGCCTCCGGTGCGTCGTCGTCCTGACCATCATCCTTACCGCCATCATCCGGCGTGGTGTCAGGCACGTCCTCCACAGGCGGCAGCCGGAATCCGTCCGGCACAGGAATGCTGTCGAGCGCGTTCCCATATTTGAGCCATCGTGCCTCGTACGGCTCAAGCACCCCGGCATCAATGAGCGTCTTGTAAGTGTTTGCCTCGACCTGCTCCGTGTCGGCTTTCTGCCTGTCAAGGTCTGCCTGTTCCTTCTCGTTCATTGTCTCCAATGGCCGGAACTTGATGTAAGGCTCCTCCAGCCCCTTCCACTCTGAGATTATCCTCACGAGCCTGAGAATCACAGGCTGCACCTGCGCCGTCTGTATGGAGCGCACCATGTCATAGTAGTTGTTCATGTCGCTCTCGCCTGTCGCGTTCATCCCTGCGGGCGACATCCCGAACAGGCGTGTCATAGGATATCCCGTGTCAGCAGAAATCATCATGAAGAGTATGTGAAGCACGTCCGGCACGCCCTGGAAACTGATGGTGTCCCGGACGAAATCCTCCTCGGTGTCAAAATACTGGCTGTGGAACGTGCTTTTTACCAAGTCCATAAGCTCGACCCGCCGTTTTATGGCGACCTCGCCCTCTGGTGTTGCGAGGAGCTGCGCCAGATCCTTGACCTTGTACTTCCCTATGCCAAGCTCGCTGAGGAGCTGGTCGATGCTTCCGAGCGATGAGCCGAGGGATTTAAGCCGGTCATTTGCCCTCTGCAATGCCGATATTCCCCAATAACGGTTCTCCTGGCTGATTCCCGTCATACTATGGCGGGGAAGCGTGTCTCCGTGCAGCTCTATGATTCGGGTATAATGCACCTTCATGGTCTTCGTGGAATTCCCGCCGGGAACATCGAAGCGGACAGGGTACGTTACAGGGAGGCCGTAGCGCGGCTTTTCTGGATTGGTCTGCCACTCGATTCCCTCAAACTCTATTTCCGTTCGCTCAAGGACGCGCAGCCGCTCTATCGTGCGGATGCGTTTCGGGTCGAGCGGCTTGTCAGGTGTCAGCCCATCAATCGCACAGATGAGGATGGCCGCGCCACCGTAAAGCCGCTTCCAGACAAAAGCATCCTTGATTTTCGGCTGGGCCTCTATCTCCTCCATGAACCCCGCGTACTGCTCCGCCAGAGCCACGCTTTCAATGTCTTCCATCTTAGGGAAGGAATATTCCCACCCCTCGCGGAACATGTCGTCCGGCAGAAGCGTGACAATGCGGGCGGCAAGCCCGTCATCATAAAACAGGGAGTCCAGCTCCTGGTCGGTCATAACGCCCGTAAGGACATGATGCGTGAACTCCTTTTTCGCAGTTCTGGCGGAACCTAGCCCCGTGATGAGGTTCCGCCAGCCGTCACTGCGCTCAACCCTCGCGGCAAGCCTTGCCCGCCTGTTTTTGTTTCTGCTCATATATGTTCCTCCTTACCATTTATAAAGCTCATCTGTACCGCCCTCTGATTCCCATATCGCATAGCCCGCCGACAGATTGTCCACCTGGTCATCGTGCGCCCCGAACGGAAACGCGCTCACCTCAGCTATCCAGTCATCGAGCCAAGGCTCCCCCTGCACGACGTGCACGTTCCCCGCCTTGAAGATTGGCTCCAAAGGCGTTGCCCTCACCACCTTGTCCTTGCTCTCGCTCACCGAAAGCACCATGCGCTTGCCGTGCAGGATACTTCGCATCGTCGCGATTGTGTCCTTTGCATCGGAGCTGTTTCCTACACCGATTCTTACGTAAGCTCCGTCAAGCCGTGTGACGGAACGAATTTCCGCGTCCCGCTCCGGCGCGTTCTTCCGCATCCTGTCTACGTTGCGAATCCACAGGTGAGGCATCCCCTCCATAACATTGAACGCAAGCAGCGTGCCGCTTGTCCAGTCGGGGTCTGCCTTGGCACGTTCCTTCGCCGTATGAGCCAAATCCCACACCCGGAGCCAGCGGAGGCCTTTCGGAAACTCCGAAGCAGACAGATGCCGCTGTATGCACTCCGTGTTAAGCATATTCCCGCCGCGCTTCACGGGGGCAAGCTGCATGAGCGACTGGAAACCGTACTCTCCAAGCACGGCCCGCTGCTGCGTATACCATTCTTTCCCGAACCTTTCCGGGAACAGAACTCCCTGAGGATATTTGTCACTCATGGCGGGGAACTTCAGGAACTTGAAGCGGGGGAATTCCGCGTCCTCGTCCATGCGCTTCCTTATCCGGCCTATTACGTCGTCCACGTGCCAGGGAGTGGCGAGGACGATTGTTATCGAGACTGGCGCACGGCGGGTCATAAAGTCGTTCGTGAACGCTTCCCACATCTTCTCGCGCAGTGTGTCACTCTCCGCGTCCGCCCTGTTACGGCAGTAATCGTCAAGAAGCCCCAGATGGTAGCCCTGCCCCGAAAGGCTCCCCAGAAGGCCGGAGGCGAAGCATTCACCCTCACGGCCTGCAATCTTCCAGTGCGCACCGGAAGAACTTCCCGGATCCACACATATCGCGGGAAACAAGCTCCTGTAGGGCTGTGTCGAGATAAGGTTGCGGCTTATCTTCGAGAACCCCTCCGTAAGTGCCTGCGTATGCCCGCACAGGATAACCTTTGCGTCAGGGAACAGTCCGAGAAAATGGGCGGGAAGCTTCCGGCTGACAATCTCACTTTTCCCGTGGCGGAACGGAACGGTTATCACCCATGCCGTCGATTTTCCCTGCCGGTAGCGGTCTACGGCATAGTCTATTGCTGCGCAGATGCGCTGCGTATGGAACCCGACTGTGAACGGCTCCGCCCGGTTAGTCCACGTATACATCATAAAATTGAGGTGGTGGTCTACGGCCTCCAGCCTCTGGAGATAGAGAAGCTTTTCAAGGTTGTCATCATTCCTTGCTGTCCGTGCCACGCCACGCCCCTATCTCTTGCCTTATCTGCTCCGCAAGAATCCTGCGCTCCTCCGGGTCATCAGGGATGTCGCTTTTCTTCTCTCCGACCTCCACCTGCTGCGTCGCCTTACCGTAAATGCGGTCAAGGACGGTGTTCACCTCGTGCAG
>JAFSSU010000242.1 GCA_017450845.1 Treponema sp. | reverse complement strand
TTCTTCTCCGCCTCCGCCCTCTGCCTGGCTTCGGCCTCCTGCCTCTGTTTCTCTTCGGCGGCGGCGGCCTTGCGGGCTTCCTCAGCCTCCTTCTGGGCGCGGACAAGCTCGTTCATCGCCTGCACGTTCTTGCGGATCTCCTCGGTCTGCTTGGCGAGCTGGTCTTTGAGGGCCTGCGTGCTCTTGGCGTTCTCGGCGTTCTGCCGTGCAAGCTCGTCCCGGAGCGCCTGGTTGCTCTTCGCGCTCTCAGCCGTCTGCTTGGCAAGCTCGTCCTTGAGGGCCAGGTTGGTCTTGACGCTCTCAGCAGTCTGCCGTGCAAGCTCGTCCCGGAGTGCCTGGTTAGTCCTGACGCTTTCCTCCGTCTGGCGGGCAAGCTCGTCCTTGAGGGCCTGTGAATTCTTGGCGTTCTCCTCCGTCTGGCGGGCAAGCTGTTCTTTCAGGGCCTCTATCGTCGACTGCATCGCGTCGGACAGGGCAGAAGCCTCCCCTCCTGCGGTTCCGCCCGATGCCGGGTGGAAGTTCCCCTGCGCGTCGTAGTAGCCGCCGGCTCCGGCCATGCCGCGGGAAGCCCCCGCAGGTGTCACGCCGGGCTCATTCGCAGAGTGGAACTTTCCGGTGGAATCATAATAGCCCACGCTTCCGTCCGGACCGACAGCCGCGGGGTGATAGTTACCCTGCGCGTCGTAGAAGCCTCCGGCGGCTCCGCTACCGGCCATGCCGGCAGCATCCGTGGCGGGGACGGCGGTGACGCCAGGCTCGCTCGCCGAATGGAACTTGCCGTCGGATCCGTAATAGCCCACGCTTCCGTCCGGGCCGACCGTCGCGGGGTGGTAGTTCCCCTGCGCGTCATAGAAGCCAGCGGTCCCGTTCACCCCGGCAGTCCCGGTGGCAGGGACGGCGGTGACCCCCGGCTCGCTCGCAGAATGGAACTTGCCGTCGGAGCCGTAGTATCCGACGCTTCCGTCCGGGCCGACAGTCGCGGGGTGGTAGTTCCCCTGCGCGTCATAGAAGCCCGCCGTCCCGTTCACCCCGCCTGCCCCGGTGAGCCTGCTCAGTGAAGCCACCTGGTCAAATATGGAGGAGACGGCCGCATCATCCGGGTCGTCGATCATCAGGTCGTTCAAGAGGGAAAGTGCCTTGTCGTACATGCCCGCGTCTATATACCTCTGGACGAGGGCAAGCGTGTTCGCCTTCTTTCTGGCGAGCTCCGCGGGGCTGAGACTTGCCTGACCTGCGGACGCGGAAATGTTCCTGATAAGGAAAGCACCGCCTACCCCTCCTCCAAGGCCAACGAGCAGGGCAAGCAGGATAAAAAGCCATGCGAGTGGTTTCTTCTTTTTTTTCTCCTCTTCCTCATCGCCGTCATCAGATCCATCTCCCGAGGGGGCAGTGGCAGCGGAATATGATGCGGGCTCGCGGACGGCGTCAGCACCGGACGCGCTTTGAGCCGCGGCAGGAGCCGGGGGTTCAGATTCAGCGTCCTCCGGCTTTGCGGCAGGCACGGATGCCCCGCTCGTGCTGGGTTCGGAGCCTGCCGAGAGGCTTGCGAGCCACTCGCGGGCAGACTGGCTGGATGAGGCGGTTTCAGGGCTGGATGCCGTTGACACCGGCTCTGACGGTACGTCTTCACGGGCGGGCTGCGCTGTCACCTCCTGCAGCGGGGCATCCGCCTGTACGGGGGGAGCTTCGCGGACAGGCTCAGGAACGGGGGATTCCGCCGTCTCAGGCTTGAGGTCGTATGCTGACGGCAAGTCGGCGGCAGACGGCAAATCCGCGGCGGAGGGAAGGTCGGCTGCGGACGGCAGGGAAGACGCGGGCGGAAGTGCCTCGTCCTTGTGCTTCTCCTCGGCGAGGCGCGCAAACTGCATCAGATAGGACTCCTCCGCCAGGGGCTTGGAGGCCGCGGCGGACGAGGAACGGGCCGCCGCCGTCCTTGTGCTGGCCGTGCTCGACCTCGTGGCGGCCCTCGCCGTGCCAGCCTTAGTAGCCGAGGTCTTAGCCGCAGGGGCTGTTTTTGTGGCTGTGGTCCTGGTACGTCCCGCCGCGCTGCTCCTGCTGGCAGTGGTCTTGGCGGCGGTGGTCTTCGCAGCTGCCGTCCTGCTTGCAGGAGCCTTGGTCGTGGCTGTCTTCCCTGTGGCGGAAGTTTTTTTCTCCGTAGCGCCAGTCCTGGACGCGGCCGTCTTCCTGGCCGCTGTCTCCTTCTTCTTCTCTGTTGTTTTTTCCGTAGCCATTATCCCCTCCCAATGGCGTTTATGTCATTATTCCAGCTCAGACTCGTATCCGTAGTCAACCGTGCCCTCGGCCCCGGCGGACATATTCTCCGAAGCGGCATCCTGCAGGGAGGACGCGACATCCTCGAGGAGCTTCTTGCGGCGGGCGGCCTCTTCCTGCTCGAGCCTGGCCCGCTCGGCGGCGACCCGCTTCTCCTCTTCCTTCTGCTTGCGCTCCTGCTCCACGCGGATGGCCTCGGCCTTCTCCTCGTTCTCCATCTGCTGTGTCAGCATGCTTATGATTGTCTTGATTGAATTTCCCTGCGGGGTCTCGGGGTCAAGCCCCAAGTAGCTCACGTAATCGGCCCTGCTGTCCGCATACTTGCCCGCCTTGAGCCTGGTGTTGGCGCGGTTCAGCACGGGGGCGGCATAGGAAGGGTCGGCCGCTATGGCCATGGAGTACCAGTTCTCGGCGGCGGAGTAGTTGCCCATCGCGAAGGAGATGTTGCCAGCGTCGAAGGCAATGACCTTCTTGTTCGTGCCGGGAGCGTCCATTCCACGCTCCAGCACGGACAGGCCCTTCTCGTACTCCTTCATCTGCTGGTAGCAGAGGGCAAGGTAGATGTATGCCTTGGGGTTCTCCCCCGACTCGACGGCCTTCTCAAGGAAAGGAACGGCCTCGGGGAACTTTCCCGTCCGGAAAAGCTCCTCCCCGCTGGAAAAGGACTGGGCATGAAGGGCGACACCCGCCGCCAGCATCATGGGGTACAGGACAAACCTTCTAAAATCAAATCGCGCCATCTCACAGCCTCCGCAATCATTGACATATTCGCATAAAAGAGCTAATCTTTCAACAGCTAACTACAAAAGCAACATCCGGCTTTTGGGGTAACAGCCAATTATGAAGACAATTCAAGGTGGACTTTGCTATCTATGAACATCGGGACAGTGATTGCATTCGCAGTAGTCATCGCCATATTGGTCATCGTGTGCTTCATCATACTGAAGACCCTCCTCACTCCTAAGAAAATCGGCAGTATCCAGAAATTAATTAAGATGGGCAAGGCACAGCAGGCCCAGAAGGTCGCCAAGGCCATCCTGACAAAGGATCCCAAGGACTACGTCGCCCACTACTGGCTCGGGGAGGCCTACATGGCCGAGAACAAGAGCGAGCTGGCATTCCTGGAGTTCAAGTGCGTCGCCCAGCACATGGTCTTTGACGGTACTATTCCCGAGACCAACTTCCGCAAGAAGCTGGCAAAGCTCTACGTCAAATACAACGAGAACGACAACGCGCTCAAGGAATACCTGCTCCTGACCAAGCAGGAACCAAAGAATCCCGAGAACTACCTGGAGTGCGGAAGGCTCTTCGAGGAGGCGAACGACCAGGCGGCCGCGATGGGCGCGTTCCAGAAGGTCATACAGCTCGCCCCCCGCAATGCCAAGGCATACGCGGCCCTGTCCAACCTCTACGTCCATACCAAGCAGTTCGTCGATGCCCGGAAAGCGATAGACACGGCGATAAAGCTCTCCCCCGAGTCCCCGTCCAACTACTACTACCTGGGCAAGATACTCAAGGAGACGAGCGACTACCCGGGCGCGGTCAAGGCCTTCGAGAAGGGGCAGCGTGACCCGGAGTTCAGGCAGAGGTCCCTGATAGAGAAAGGCAGCTGCTATATGCTGGCAGGGCAAGTGGACATGGCGACCTCGGAATTCGAGCATGCCGTCAGGAGCGCGAAGAACGACAGCAGCCAGGAGACTCTCTACGCCCGCTACTTCCTCGCCGACTGTTACGAGAAGAATCACAAGATAGAAGAAGCCCTGGAGCAGTGGAACGAGATTTCCAAGAAGAACCCCAAATTCCGAGACGTTCCGACCAAGCTCAACCAGTACAAGGATGTCCAGACAAACGACAGCATGAAGGAATACCTGACGGCGACCCCCCAGGGCTTCCTGGAGATTGCCAAGAAAGCGGCGAAGACCGGCTTCAACCTGGTCTCGATGAACATAGAGAGCACCAAGTACGGCTGCCTCATGCTGGCTACCGAGGAATCGGCGGAGAGCTGGAAGAACGCCCGCAAGCAGGTATGGCTCGTGCAGTTCTACCGGACGAGCAAGCCGATACAGGAAGCCGCCGTCCAGAAAGTCGCCGACGTGCTCAAGGAGAAGAAGTACTACAAGGCGGTCATATTCTCCTCTGCCGGCTTCGAGATAGAGGCCGTGAACTTCGCAGAGAACAGGCCCATCGTCCTGGCTGGCAAAGAGATGGTCGAGAGCATCCTCTCCAGGGCCGGGATTTAGAACATGCGCTTCCTGTGCGTCTCCGATCAGATAGACCCCCTCATCTACTCCACCGTCATCAAGGAGCGCTACGAGGACGTGGATGCGGTGTTCTGCGCAGGCGATTTGCCGATGGACTACGTGGACTTCATAGTGACAAGCTTAGGGAAGCCCACTTACTTCGTGTTCGGTAACCATGATCTGACGGAGTTCGACTACTACCGGAGGGGCGGCAGGGCAGAACCGGCTCCCGGCGCACCGTTCGGTGACCCCACGCTGAGCCATGCCCACGGGGGCGATTATGTGAGCAACAAGAGCCTCCGGGTCAAAAAGCTGACATTCAAGCTCCCGAACGGTTCCAGCACCCCCCTTCTGATTGCCGGGGTTTCCGGCTCCATGAGATACAACAACGGCAAGGACCAGTACACCGAGGGCGAGATGAAGCGCCAGCTGCTCATGCTGGCCCCAAAGCTCATCTGGAACAAAATCCGGTACGGCCGCTACTGCGACGTGTTCCTGACCCACGCCTCCCCCAGGCATATCCACGACAAGGAAGACCCCTGCCACAAGGGCTTTGAGTGCTTCAACTGGTTCATACAGAAATTCAAGCCCGCGCTGCTCCTGCACGGGCACATACACCTTTATGATCTGGCAACACCAAGGACCACGGTCAGCGACATGACCACGGTCGTCAACGTATACAGCCACATAGTCATAGACTTCAATCCTATTTTCACGGACAAAGGAAACTATGCAAACTCAAACATTACTATCCTCTCAGACCGATGAGGACTTCAACAAGGCCCGCAACAAGGCACTGTTCAACGAGATACAGCACCTGCTGAAGCCGGATGAGGCCACCCTCATCTCGTTCTCCGACATACGCAAGCTCCTCAAGCCAAAGAACGAGGTCTATGTGGGAATGCAGATAGTCCCCGTGGACAAAATCGTCGGCAGCGAGGGCCGCTACAAGGACTTCGACAACCACTTCTTCCCCAAGAGCCGCTTCCTGAAAAGCCGCTGGGAGCACGTGGACATGGCGCACCTTCAGGACATCACCCTGCCCCCGGTAAGCCTCTATGAGGTCGGAGGCCTCTACTTTGTCCGCGACGGCAACCACAGGGTCTCCGTGGCAAAGGCACAGGGGGTGGAGAACATCGACGCGGACGTGGTGAGCCTCCAGAGCGAGATCAAATTCAAGTCCGGCATTTCCAAGCAGGACATGGTGAGGCAGGTCATAAACTACGAGAAGCGGGTTTTCTATGCGGAGACCGCCTTCGGGGACATAACCGACTGCTGGACCTTGGACTTTTCTACCACAGGCCAGTACGACCTCATCTACAACCACATCCTCATCCACAAGTATTACATAAACCAGGGAGTGCAGGGAGAGATTCCCTTCGAGGACGCGGTGACAAGCTGGTACCGGAACGTCTACCTGCCGGTAATAAAGGTGATTGAGAGGCAGCACATCATCCGCATGTTCAAGGGCAGGACCAAGAGCGACCTCTACATTTACCTGATAAAATACTGGGATGAGCTCAAGCAGAAGTTCGGCAACGACTACAGCTTGGACCTCGCCGCAAGGAGCTTCAAGGACGAGAGCAGGAAGCACACCCTCCTCGGAAGGATACGCAATGCCGTCGCCCGCAGGAACATGAAGAAGCTCCTCGCTCCCTCGGACAGTCCCCAGCAGCAGGACTAGGACGGCCTCAGGCCAAGGCCCCCAGGCAGTCCAGTTCCCCGCCAGAGGCAATCGACTCCGTAAGGCAGTCCCCGATGACAAGGCTGACAAGGCTGCCGCTGGCAGGCTCGGCCTTAGCTTCAAGCGGGCACTCGACGTGCAGGTAGTTCCCGGTCACCGCATGCAGCACGCCTTCTTTCTGGCTCCGGCTCCTCTCCACGACAGCCGTGAGCGTCCTGCCCTTCCACTGCCTGGTATAGCTGATTTTTCCCTCAACAGCTTTCTGGGTGAGCCATGCGACCCTCTCTCCCTTCACACGCTCGGGAACCTGCCCCTTCATGCCCTGGGCTGGGGTCCCGGGCCGGGCAGAGAAGGGAAAGGCATGGATCCACGCAAAGGATGCCCGCCCGCAGAGAGCCTGTGTCGCGGCAAAATCCTCCTCTCCCTCGCCGGGAAAGCCCGCTATGATGTCGCAGGAGATGAAAGGGTTCTCCTTTATGCCCCGCAGCATCTCTATGGCCCTGTCCACATGAGAGAGGGAATGAGGCCGCCTCATCGCCCTGAGGATTCCGTCGCTGCCCGACTGTATGCTCAGGTGAAAGAAGGGCTGCACGCGGGGATGGGCAAGGACGGCGCAAAGTTTCTCGTCAATGCTCTCTGGATAGAAGCTTGAGACGCGGAAAAAGAGCCTCTCCGTAGCAGCAAGAAGGTTCTCCAGGAGCATGGCGAAGCCCCCTGCCCTGCACTGCCCGTCCGTTCCCCGCCACTGGCTCAGGTTCACGCCGGTGAGCACGGCCTCGCAGGCACCTGCCCGCTCCAGCTCCTGAGCGCGCCGGACGGCCTCACCGAGCGGCAGGGAGACCGACGCCCCCCTCGCAATGTGTATGCGGCAGTAGGAGCACTCGCAGTCGC
>JAFSSU010000241.1 GCA_017450845.1 Treponema sp. | reverse complement strand
GTTCCGACCGGATACTCGGGGATGATGCCCTTCAGGTGGCGCAGGTTCAGGTTGTAGGAGCAGTTGAGCATGCCGCAGTAGGCATCGCCGCGCCCGTTGATCATGTCCTTGCCGCTCTCCTCGGCTGCGGCGACGAACATGCAGGGGCCGTCGAAGTACTGGGCTATCTCGGTCTCGGGGGTCTCCGGGCCGAAGTTGCCGAGGAAGACGACCAGGGCGTTGCAGCCGGCATTCTTGACTTCCTCAACCGCCTTGAGCATGTCCTTCTCGTTCTCGACGGTGGTCTTGGCCTCATAGAGGCTTCCCTTGTTGCCGAAAGCCTTGACGATCGCCGCCCTGCGCTTCTCGGACAAAGAAATGATGAAGCAGTCGCGGCTGACCGCGATGATTCCCAGCTTTACGTCAGGGATGTTCTCCAAATTCGCCATAATACTCTGTACTACTCCTTATAAACAGCTATAGCATGAACGCTATACCATACAGTATACACCCGCTTCCAGAATTTGTATATCAGAAAATTTCAGTAAGAAACGAGGAAAATCATGGTCGGCCGCCGCCCGTCGCAGTTGCCCCTAGGCACTTCCCCGCTTTTTTGGTATCATTGCCCCGTATGGAATTGAACAGCAAGCAAAGGAAGCTGCTGGAGAAGGCAGCCCAGCCCCTTTCCCCCCTCGTCATCGTGGGGCAGGACGGGGTGACGGACGGGGTGACCTCGATGCTCTCGTCGCAGCTGGAGAAGCACGAGCTCGTCAAACTGAAATTCAACGAATATAAGGAAGAAAAGCAGGAGCTCTCGGCGGGCCTGGCGGAGTCCACGGGCTCCGGCCTGGTCAGGATAATCGGCAACGTCGCGATATTCTACCGGGAGAGCCCGGAGGAAGACAAGCGGAAGTTCAAGAGGCAGCTGGCAAAGCTCGCGAAAGAGACAGGAAACAAGGAGTAATCTATGGCAGACGGAAAGACCGGAATAATCGGCGCGATGGAGGTGGAGGTGAAGGCACTCCGCTCCCTGCTCGCGGACGCGAAGGAGACGGAGGCGGGAGGCCTTACATTCACGGAAGGCACGCTTGACGGGAAGGCGGTCGTAATAGTCCGCTCGGGAGTGGGCAAGGTGAACGCCGCCCTCTGCGCCCAGAGGCTCGCCCTTCAGTTCGGCGTGACCCGGGTCATCAACACGGGCATCGCGGGCGCGCTCGCCCACGGGCTCAGGGTGCTGGACTTCGTAGTCTCCACGGACGCTCTCTACCACGACATGGACGCGACCGGCTTCGGCTACAAGGTCACGGTGGTCCCGCAGATGGACTGCTCGGACTTCCCCGCCGACAAGGGCATGATAGCGAAGGCAAAGGAAGCCTTCGCCTCCCTGCCCGAGGCCACCGGCCACAATCTGGTCGAGGGCCGCATAGCGACCGGCGACCAGTTCATCAGCGACAAGGGCATCAAGGAGCGGATAAAGGCGGACTGCGCCCCCGCCTGCGTCGAGATGGAGGGGGCCGCGATCGCCCACGCCTGCTACCTGAACAAGATTCCCTTCGTCATCATCCGCTGCATGAGCGACATGGCTGACGACGCGGGCGAGAACACCTACAGCTTCAACGAGGAGGCCGCCGCCAACCTGAGCGCGGCGCTCGTCAGGAAGATGCTCGCGGGCTTATAGCGGGCAGTCAGAAAGGCATACATACAAGGAGAACGATGAGAACCCTCTTCAACACAGGCTGGCAGTTCGCCAAAATCCACTTGGACAACAGAACGGGAGCGGACGGCAAGCCCGTCTTTTATTCCCCGGACGAATTCTACCCCAGGGCGGCGGGACTTGGCTACAAGCCCGTCAGCATACCCCACGACTACATGATTTGTCAGGCCAAGGACCTCTACGAGAACTCCGCCGGCTTCTACCGCAAGAGCTTCCGCCTGGAGACGCTTGCAGGGCGGACCGCACTGAGGTTCGAGGGCGTGTACATGAACTCTGCCGTCTGGGTGAACGGCAAGAAAGCCATCGAATGGAAGTACGGCTACACCGCGTTCGAGGCGGACATCACGCCATTCGTCCATGCGGGCGACAACAGCGTGGAGCTGATCTGCGTCTACCAGCACCCCAACAGCCGCTGGTACTCCGGGGCGGGTATCTACCGCGACGTGTACCTCCTACAGAGCCCCCTCCCCTTCCTTGTAAGCGACGGCGTGTATTTCACCGCGAAAAAGACCGGGGAAGGGTCGTACAAGGCAACGGCCTCCTGCGAGATCGCAGCGGAAGCCCCTTCCGTAAGCTCCGTGCTTGCAAGTTGCAGCCTCTCCTACAGACTGGCGGAAAAGAAAGCGGGCGGAAGGACTGTCTGGGAGGCCTCGCTCGGCCAGGGCGGGATCGTCCCCCTCCCAAGCGGGGAGCTCGCAGAATACTCGCGGTCGGTCAGCGGGGTCGCGGGCTACCAGATACTGAGGGGAGAAATCGGAAAAATCGAATTCGCGCCGGGCAGCATCCGCGAGTGGGACGTTGATACCCCGGCCCTCTACACCCTGACGGTCAGCCTCGTCAGGGACGGGGAGCTGCTGGACAGCCTGTCGGAGACAGTCGGTTTCCGCGACATCGTGATGGACGCGGACAAGGGGCTCATGCTCAACGGCAGGCCGATCAAGATAAACGGCGTGTGCGGCCACCACGACCTCGGCGCGCTCGGGGCGGCGTTCGACAGGGAGGCGGCCAGGCGCAAGGCCCTCGTCATGCGCCGGATGGGCGTGAACGCCGTCCGCACGTCCCACAACCCCGTCCCGCCCGCATACCTTGACCTGATGGACGAGGCAGGCTTCCTCGTGGACAGCGAGGGATTCGACATGTGGCAGAAGCACAAGACGGACTACGACTACGCGGCCTATTTCGATGACTGGCACGAGCGCGACGTCGCCTCCTGGGTGCGCCAGGCGCGGAACCACCCGTCGGTATTCATGTGGAGCATCGGCAACGAGATCTACGACACCCACCAGCCGGAAGGCCCCGGAATCACCCGGGAGCTGAGGAGGCAGGTGCGCCGCTGGGATCCGGAGGGGAACGCCGCCGTCACGATCGGCTCCAATTTCATGATGAGCGAGGGCGCGCAGGAGTGCGCCAGATACCTGGACGCGGCGGGCTACAACTACCTGGAGCGGCTGTTCGAGGAACACCATGCCAGGTACCCGGACTGGAAAATCTACGGCAGCGAGACCTCCTCCACAGTACAGAGCCGGGGGGTATACCACTTTCCGCTCTCTCACCGCCTCCTGACCCATGCTGACTTGCAGTGCTCCACGCTCGGGAACTGCTCGACCAACTGGGGAGCGGCGAACAGCTCCTTCGTCGTGACGGCCTACCGCGACCGCCCCTTCGTGATGGGGCAGTTCATCTGGACGGGCTGGGACTACATCGGGGAGCCGACTCCCTACCAGACCAAGAACTCCTACTTCGGGCAGGTGGACACGGCGGGCTTCGCCAAGGACACCTTCTACGTCTACAAGGCGGGATGGACGGACTGGCGGAAGGAGCCCTTCGTCCGCATCGCGCCCTGCTGGGACTTCAACGAGGGGCAGCTCGTGGACATACGCGCCTACTCAAACGCCCCCGGGCTGGAAATCCTGGTCAACGGCAGGTCCGTGGCAAAATTCAGCCGCGACGTGAGCACGATGCAGGACCTGGGGCCGGGCTTGCAGATTCCTTATGAGAAAGGCGAGATTACCGCCGTCGCGTATGACGGGGACGGCAGGGAGATTGCCCGCGACACGAGGAGGAGCTTCGGCGACGCGGCGCGGCTCGTCATGCGGGAAGAGACGGAGAACGAGACGGCAGGTGGCCGACTGCGCTTCCTTGACATATCCACCGTGGACGCGGACGGGAACGACTGCGAGAACGCACGGAGCCTCGTCACGGTCCGCGTGTCCGGGGACGCGAGGCTTGAAGGGCTGGACAACGGCGACAGCACGGACTACGACGAGTACAGGCCGGCGGACGGCAGGACGCATACCCGCCGCCTGTTCTCGGGCCGCCTCCTCGCGATCGTCAGGACGGACAGGCCGGACGCGGACTTTACGGTCACCGCCGTCAGCGCGGGGCTCAAGGAGGCGGGCATCGTGTTCCGCCGGGGCAGCGCAGATGCCGGCGAGGTCCCTGACGGCTCCTGCTTCCCCTCGCCGGAGGCATACGTCCCTGTCCGCAAGATAGGGCTGACCTGCACGGGCGGGGGGCAGAAGCTCTCATCGGAGACGAGGGAGGCGGTCCTGTCCGCCACTGTCTTTCCGGCGGGCGCGGATTGCAGGACGCTCTCATGGAAGGCCGTCGACGCTGACGGGGTGGAAAGCCCCGCCGTCAGCATAGTCCCTGCCGGGGACGGGCTTTCCGCCCGGCTTGTCGCGGAGGAGGACGGGGACTTCCGCATCGTCTGCTCGGCGGACAACGGCAGGGGGCATCCCGAGGTCCTCAGCGAGCTGGAGTTCTCCGTGTCGGGCCTGGGCAAGAAGGCCCTGAACCCCTACGCCTTCGTCTACGGCTGCCGCTGCACGCGCCCCGCGGACGTCAAGCTCTCGTTCGACGGCGGCCTCTTCGCGGACGAGGGGAAGTCATGCTACACCTTCGACCGCGTGGACTTCGGCAAGGACGGGGCGGACACGATGACCGTCCCGATTTTCTGGTGGAACGAGGAAATCCCGCTCGAGATATGGGACGGGACCCCGGACGACGGGAGGATTCTCTTCAAGGGCATGTACAGGGCAAAGAGCGTCTACAACGTCTACAGCCCCAACACTTTCAGCCTGTCGCGCCGCCTCTTCGGCCTGCACAGCATCAGCTTCGTCACGTTCGACAAGCTCTCCCTGCACGGCTTCTCCTGCCCCGTCACGGGCAAGGCAGCGGCCCGTCTCCATGCGGCGGACGCGGACAGCATCACCGGGGACAAGTTCAGCAGGAAGGATGACGGGTCGGTCACGGGCATAGGCAACAACGTCTCGCTCGTGTTCTCCTCGATGGACTTCGGGAATGAGACCCCCAGGAGCCTCTCCGTGGAGGGATTCGCCCGGTCCGCCAACACCATCCGCCTCGTCATCACGGCGGCGGACGGCAGGCAGTTCTCGCAGAACCTGGAGTTCCCGCAGAGCCCGCAGGCAGGCGGAAGCCCCCGGCCCGGAGGAGGAGGCACGAGCTGGGAGAAGAGGACCTACAGCCTGACCTGTCTGGGTGAGAAGCCCGGCATGACCGAGGTCAGCTTCATCTTCCTGCCGGGAAGCGACTTCGACTTCCGGGCCTTCCGGTTCGCCTGAGCGGGGTGACGGGCCTGTCACTGCCCGGAAACAAAAATTTTTGCGTACGTAATTCTTTCCGTTTACGTACGCAATTTTTTTTGTTCACGTACGCAATTCTTTCCGTTTACGCGTGCAAACGAAATTCCCCCAACGCCGAGACGGAAATTCCGCAGGTTATAACAAAAAATTTTTCACCGGAGGCAAAAATTTCTCCAAACGTTATGTTTTAGTCCCGGCATTTCCGCTATCATCGGCTCATCTTAAACATCAAAAGTGAGGTATTCGTATGAAACGTATCAAGAAAATGCTGGGAGTCATCGCGTTCGCGGCCATCGCCGCGCTGCCGTTCACCGGCTGCCAGCCTGCCGCGGAAGGACAGGCGGAGGAAGAGGAGCTTGAGCTTGAGGCTGCCGACATGGGGCTGTATGCCGAGGAGCACGTGAAGGTGCTAGAGCAATAGAACCGGAAGGCCCGGGGCAGGAAGAGGGTGGCTTCCTGCAGCCCGGACCGCCGCCTATTTCATGAACAGGAGATCTTCATAGGAAGGATAGGGCTGGTAGTCCTCGCCGAGCAGGGGCTCGATCTCGTCGGCGACGGCGCGGGCCGCCGCCATGGCGGGAAGCACCGAGTCGGCGTAGGCGCGGGCGACGGCCATGCAGTCACCGGCGTTCTCGGCGGCCTCGTGGCGGCGGGCCAGCTCCTCCTCCCTGAGAGAGAGCTCGATCGTCAGCGTGTCCAGGCGGGACAGGAGGGCGGTCAGCGCGGATCCCTTGGCCCCGCTGACGGCGGCCTTGAGGTTCGCGGCCGTGCTTGCGAGCACCTGCATGTACTTGAACGCGGACGGCAGGATGTCCTTGTTTATCATCTCGAGCATAACGCCGACCTCGATGTTCAGGACCTTCGAGTACTTCTCCAGCTTTATCTCGTAGTGGTCGGCCATCTCGTCCTTGGTGTATACCCCCATCTCTGTGAAGAGGGCGACGTTCTTCGCGTCCAGGTAGCGGGTCATCGCGTCGGGCAGGGTCCTCAGGTTCAAAAGGCCGCGCTTCTCCGCCTCCTTTATCCATGCCTCGTCGTAGCCGTTGCCGTTGAAGATGATGCGCCAGTGGGCGGTTATCTCCCTCTTTATGAGGGCCTGCAGGGCGCTGTTGAAATCCCGGGCCTTCTCAAGCTCGTCGGCAAAGGCCTTGAGCGTGTTGGCGACCATCGCGTTTATCGTCGTGTTGGGCCCCGCAATCGACAGGCTTGAGCCGACCGAGCGGAACTCGAACTTGTTCCCGGTGAAGGCGAAGGGGCTGGTGCGGTTGCGGTCGGTGGAGTCCCTCGGTATGGGGGGCAGCACGTCCACGCCTATCGTCATCTTGGACTTCTTCTTGTTGTCGTAGGGGGTCCCGTTCTTGATGGACTCCAGCACGGCGAGCAGCTCGTCGCCCACGTACATCGAGATGATGGCGGGCGGGGCCTCGAAGCCGCCGAGCCTGTGGTCGTTCCCGGCAGACGCGACCGAGATGCGCAGCAGGTCCTGGTTCTCATCGACCGACTTGATTATCGCCGTCAGGAAGAGGAGGAACTGGGCGTTCTGCTCCGGGGTCGCACCCGGCTCCAGCAGGTTCTCCCCCTCGTCGGTGGACATGGACCAGTTGTTGTGCTTGCCCGACCCGTTGACCCCGGCGAAGGGCTTCTCATGCAGGAGGCAGACCATGCCGTGCCTGCGGGCAACCTTCTTCATCAGCTCCATCGTCAGCTGGTTCTGGTCGGTGGAAAGGTTGGTCGTCGTGAAGATCGGGGCCATCTCGTGCTGGGCGGGGGCGGCCTCGTTGTGCTCGGTCTTGGAGTAGATGCCGTACTTCCAGAGGGTCTCGTTCAGGTCCTCCATGTACTCGACGATGCGGGGCTTGAGCGCGGCGAAGTACTGGTCGTCCATCTCCTGCCCCTTGCTGGGCTTCGCGCCGAAGAGGGTGCGCCCCGTCATGCGGAGGTCCTTGCGCTGGTTGTAGAGCTTCTCGTCGACGAGGAAGTACTCCTGCTCCGGGCCGACCGTCGTCGTGATGTGCCTCGCGCCGGAGTTGCCGAAGAGGCGGAGGATGCGCAGGCCCTGCTTGTTCAGGGCCTCCATGGAGCGCAGGAGGGGGGTCTTCTTGTCCAGGGCCTCGCCCGTGTAGGAGCAGTAGGCCGTCGGGATGCAGAGGGTGTGCTCCTTGATGAAGGGGTATGACGTGGGGTCCCAGACCGTGTAGCCCCGCGCCTCGTAGGTGTCGCGGCTTCCGCCCGAGGGGAAGGAGGACGCGTCCGGCTCGCCCTTGACCAGCTCCTTGCCGCTGAAGGACATGATGACCGACCCGTCGTCCTGGGGCGTGATGAAGCTGTCGTGCTTTTCCGCCGTGATTCCCGTCAGCGGCTGGAACCAGTGGGTGAAGTGGGTCGCGCCGTTCTCGATCGCCCACTCCTTCATCGCGTGGGCGACCTCGTTGGCCTCGTCCAGGTTGAGCGGCTCGCCCGTGTCCAGGGTCCGCTTGAGCGCCTTGAAGCTGTCCTTGGGAAGCTTCTCCTTCATTACCTTCTGGTTGAACACCAGGCTCGCGAAAATTCCGGGTACGTTCATTGTCGCCATATCGTTCTCCTTGTCCTGCCTCTTATCCTTCTATCACTTTTCCGTTGAGCTCGCCGGGAACGGACATGGGGTACTCGCCCGTGAAGCAGCCCTTGCAGAAACCGAAGTTGGCGGGGCTGCACTCGCGGCAGGCCTCGAGCATTCCGTCCGCGCTGATGAAGGCGAGCGAGTCAGCCCCGATCGCCTTGCAGATTTCCTCCTCGTTGTGGGTGCTGGAGATGAGCTCGCCGCGCGTGGGCGTGTTGATTCCGAAGTAGCAGGGGAACTTGACCGGCGGGCTGGAGATGCGGAAATGCACTTCCTTCGCGCCCGCCCGCCTGAGAATCTGCACCAGGCGGCGGCTCGTCGTACCGCGCACGATGGAGTCGTCTATGACGATGACCCGCTTGCCCTGCACGATCGAGCGGACGGCGTTCAGCTTGACGAACACGAGGTTCTCCCGCTCCTTCTGCGTCGGGGCGATGAAGGTGCGGCCTATGTACTTGTTCTTGATGATTCCCATAGCGTAGGGGATGCGGGCCTCCTCCGCGTATCCCTGCGCCGCGCTCAGGCCGGAGTCCGGCACGCCCACGACCACGTCGGCGGCGACGGGGCTTTCCCTCGCGAGGCAGGCCCCCATCTTGATGCGGGCCTGGGTGACGGGTATGCCGTCTATGATGCTGTCGGGACGGGCGAAGTAGACGTACTCGAAGACGCATGTGCGCTTGCTGGTCCGCTCGCCGAATTCGAAGGAGAGGACCCCGTCGTCGTTGATGATGACGATCTCGCCCGGCTGTATGTCGCGCACGAAGGTTCCGTTCACCGCGTCAATCGCGCAGCTCTCGCTCGCGAGGATCCAGCCGTCCTCCACCTTGCCCAGGCAGAGTGGGCGGATTCCGTTGGGGTCGCGCGCACCGATCAGGCAGCTGTCGGTCATGACGACGAGGGCGAAGGAGCCCTTTATCATCTGAATGGTGTCGGTCAGGGCGCGCTCAAGGCCCTTCTTGTAGGACTTGGCGATCAGCTTGACGATGACCTCGGTGTCGCTCGTGGAAACAAAGGTACTGCCCGTCTCTTCGAGCATTTCGCGCAGCTGCTCGTAGTTGACCAGCTGCCCGTTGTGGCAGACGGCGACCGCGCCTATCTTGCTCTTGACAAGCATGGGCTGGGCGTTCTCTAGGCTCGCGCTGCCGGCCGTCGCGTAGCGGACGTGACCGCAGGCGATGCGGCCCCTGAGCGAGGTGATGTCCTCGGTCTTGAAGACCTCGCCCGCCGTCCCCATCGCCTTGTGCAGCTGGATGTCATCGCCGGTGCTGACCGCGATACCCGCGCTGTCCTGCCCGCGGTGCTGCAGGCAGTAGAGCGCATAGTAGGCCTTGGAGGCGGCCGCGAAATCAGGCTCCGCCCCGTCCTTCTTCTTGAGGTATACGCCTACCACGCCGCACTCGTCGCGGAGCTTGTCCTCTTCCCTTTCAAATTCCTCGATGTTTTCCAATCTAAAGATCCCCTCGCCGGCTACAGATCGAAGCCCTTTCCGCCCTCGGCCTCGGCCTCCGCCGTCATCTTGGCGCGGAAGTCCATGAGCTTCTTCTTTATGTCAGGATATTTGATGCCCAGAATCTCGAGGGCGAGGAATGCCGCGTTCTTCGCGTTGCCGATTCCGACGGTCGCCACCGGGACGCGGGGCGGCATCTGCGCTATGGAGAGAAGCGCGTCCATTCCCGCAAGGCCGTTGGACTTCCCGGGGCTGATGCACTCGAGCGGGACCCCGATGACCGGGAGGACGCTGCGGCTTGCGATGACCCCGGGCAGGGCCGCGGAAAGACCCGCGCCCGCTATGATGACCTCGCAGCCTTCCGATTCGACCTCCCTGACGGTCTTGACGAGCTGGTCACCCGCACGGTGGGCGGAGATGACGAACGCCTTGTAGTCCACGCCGAATTCCCTCAGGACCTCGGCGGCCTTGCCCATCGTGTCCGCATCGGACTTGGAGCCTAAAAACACAGCGACTTTCATACCACAATCTAGCACAAAGCGGGGGCTTGTTCAACAGGGCGGACGGCAGCCGCCATTGATTCAGATGAGGATATCCTCTATACTGGGACTATGAGTGATTCTCCTTCGGAAAACGCCGTGAGGCCGGGGGCGGCGAGGAAGCCCTACATCGACACCCTCAAGCTGCTCGCAGTCTTCATTGTCTATGCATGCCATTTCATCAGGCAGTACCACTGGGACTACTTTGACCTGCTTTATTACCAGAAGCCCTGGAAATACCTCTTTCATGGCGTGACGGGAACCCTCAGCGTCGCTTTTTTCTGCGTGTGCCTCGGTTACTTCGCCTTCCAGTCCAGGAACAGGAACCCAATGTCCTACCTTCTCAGGCGCTACCTCTACTTCGTCCTCTGCGGCTTCGCGATAAACCTGACGGTCGCAATCCTGGACAAGGACATCTCGTACCACGTGATCGGCGCGAGCCTCAGGCTGGGGACCCGCTACTTCCCCGAGTACTGGTGCATGTTCCACTTCTTCGTCGCCTCGGTCATATCCTATTTCAACGCCTATCATAAGGTGGACGGGGCCTTCATAGTCCTTGAGATAATCCTCCTGTGCATCCTCGGGAAAATATGGATGGCGGTATGCCTGCTGGGGAACCTCGCCTTCCTCATCCAGAAGAACGGCGGGTTCAGGAAGGTCATAAGCCTCAGGGCAGTGCGCATCCTGCTCCTTCTGGCAGCGTTCGTCATCATAAAGCGGGACGAGAACGACACGACCTACCTCCTGTACGGAATCGCCTCCACCCTGCTCCTTCTGACCGTGGAGAACTCCCCCGTTCTGCAGAAAATCTTGGGAGCCCGCATCTTCTCGGTCCCCGGCAGGAACGAGATAGCGGCATACCTCTTCCATACGGTCGTCTACCTGCATGTCGGCAAGCTTCTTTTCGCGCTGTTCGCGAACCTTGGCTTCGGGACCGCCTTCATCCTGACGCTGGTCCTCTGCTGGCTGCTGCTCGTCCTGATTTCCTTCCCGATAAACTTCGTCCTGGAAAAATGCATGGGCGTTATCACGCGGCGGATAAACATGCTGCTGGACAGCCACCCGCAGCCCTGACATGCCGGGCCGAGTAGCCCGGAACGCTCACAGGCGGGCGGCGGCGGCGATCAGGTCCTCCGGGGTCAGGGCCCAGTCCGCCTTGTCCCTGCAAACCCGGCGGGCGGCGGCGGCATGGGCGAGGCTCGCGGTCTTTGCGGCCCTGAGCGGGTCATAGCCCTGCGCGAGCAATGCGGCGGCGAGCCCCGCAAGCACGTCACCTGAGCCTGCCTTGGCGAGCGCCGATGTCCCCGAAGCGTTTATGAAAATCTCCGTCCGGCCCTGCCCGTCAGCCTGTCCCGGCGAGGTCGTCGCGATGACGCTGTTCGCCCCCTTGAGCAGGAGCACGATTCCCGGGTACTTCCTGCAGAAGGCGGCGGCGAGCTCCAGGCGCATGTCCGCCACGTCCGAGACCTTGGCGAGCTTGACCCCGTTCAGGGTGTCCATGCCGCAGACAGCCAGGAGGGAAAGGAATTCCTTGGGATGGGGGGTCAGCAGGAGCCCCTGCGGGCGGTGGCTGAGCAGGCGCAGGATGTCCTCGTTGTAGAACACGTCCGCGTCCAGCACGGCGGTGACGTTCGGGTTCTGGAGCAGGAAGCTCGTGTAGGCCTGGCTGTCCCCGCTCCTCCTGCCCAGCCCCATGCCGATCGCAATGCAGCTCGTATTGGCGGGGATGACGCGGGAGCTGATAAGAGAGCAGGGCATGGGGAAGTCCGGGAAGTCCGCCTTGTCCGAGACGAGCGTCACGAGCCCCGCCCCGAACGAGAGGGCGGCCTGGCCCGCGATGACCGACGCTCCGCTTTTCTGCCCCGAGCAGATCACGGCATGGCCGAAGCTCCCTTTGTTGACGTTCTGCTTTTTCCTGCGGGGAAGCTCCATGTCGTCCTCCTCCAGGAGCCAGGCATCCGGGATGATCTTTCCGGTGACGCTTACCGCGCCCGCGCCCGCCCGCTCGAAGTTGTCGCGGCTTATCCCCAGGTCGCAGACGGAGACCTTGCCGCACTCGTCCTTCGCCTTGTCGGAGAAGAGGGCCAGCTTGAGAGCGCCCATCGTCACGGTCTCGTCCGCATGGAATACCGTGCCGCAGCGTCCCCACTGGTCCAGGCCGGTCGGCAGGTCGCACGCTATCTTGTACGCGTCGGTGTTGTCGTTTACGGAAAGGATGACCGCCCGGGCGACGGCGGGAAGGGTTCCCCGGAATCCCGAGCCGTATATGCAGTCCACGATGACCTTGAGGTCTATGGAGCTTTCCTCGAGGTACGCGTCCAGCTCCTCCGGGGCGATGACGCGGACCCCGATTTTCTCCGCGCGGGATTTCTGTTCCTTGCACAGGGCGCTGTTGGCCTCGCCGACGGCACAGGCAACGACGGCCACGGGGTTGGACTGGAGCTGCCGGGCGACCGCGTAGCCGTCCGCGCCGTTGTTCCCGCTGCCCGCCAGCACAAGGACGGCGGGCCGGGCCAAGCAGGGGCTCTTGTCCTCCGACAGGCGGCGGAGGACGGCACGGCTCACCGCCGACGCCGCGTCCTCCATCATGATGTCCTCCGTCAGCCCGTAGCTCTCGCGGACCGCCTGGTCGTTCTTTCTGGTGTCAAGGAAAATGCTCTGCATACCCGCATTATATCCATAACGCGGGGAAAAAACAAGGAAGCCAGGGATGCCCGGGCTTCCGAAGATTGCTTGACAGATGACTTCAAACAATATATAGTGAATGTGTCAGTGAGATATGCATTGTTTTAGGCATAATGTATATCGAGACGCTAATGCAGGTCGGTTCGCCTTGCCCTAAATAGGAGAAATCCGAAAAGAAAAGAACCTTGATGCGCCCCATGACCGGGGCGTTTTTCATTTGCGCGAGGATTGCTTGTGCCCGGCTTGAAAGCAAAATTTGAGGATTTCCTGAAAATCACCGACTGCAAAATGTGCTATGAATTCTATAATGGTTTCCTCCTTGAATTCCAGTTCAAAAAGACAAGTTTCCCGCGCTCTAATGCAGGACTGTCCTGCAAAATTGGACAAATGTCTACACGAAGCCCCGCCGTTTATTGCTAGATTCCGAGCGTGATGACCTTCTCCCTGCCCTTGCGGACGAGGCGGACGGACACGCTGCTGCCTTTCTGGGCCGCCGCCTCGAAACTGACGAGGTCGTCCATGCTTCTTATCTGGATGTCGTTCATCTGGATGATGATGTCGCCCCGCTGGATTCCTGCCCTCTGGGCGGGATAGCCGTCGAACGCGACGGTCACCCTGGCACCGCTGTCCGTGGACAGCCGCTTGCTCTCGGCTTCGGTCAGGCTCCTCGTCTCAAGCCCGAATTTCCATTCGGACATCTCCGCTGCGGTATAGGGGCGGAGCAGGTATGCCCTGTGCGTATAGTAGCCCCCGCTCAGCTTCTCGCTTGAGATGAAGACGTTTTTCTGTTTGTAAAACTGGGCGTAGCGGATGTATTCTTTCCGCCAGCTCTTGTTCTTCCGTTTATGAGGGTATCCGGCTTCTACAGTCCACCCGGATGCCCCTGTGACCTTGTAATACTTGCTCTGCCTCAGCTTTTGCAGCTCATCCCCCTCCGTGTCATAGTAGAGGACGGGCTTCTCCTTCTTGCCGAGCAGGACTTCCCCCGGGATGGAATTCAGTGGCTCATATTCCTCGTAGAATTTCCGCAGGGGGCTTAATTTGGAAAGCCCCGCCGCCTGGCTTGCGGACAGCAGGACAGCCGCAAACGCGAACAATAAAACAGATTTCTTCAGCATGCTCTTCTCCTTGCAGTCCGGCTAGTTTGTCTTTGTCGTATATGAACCGAAATAGTCCGACGCAACGTCATCGGCATCCTCCCCCTGCGTGCCGAACAGCGGTCCTGCCGGGATGTCGAAGAGGGCGAATGCGTTGCAGTAGCGGGCGACATCCATTGTTTGCGTGCTTGCCGTCACGATTGCGGTCGTCGTTATGGTTGCCAGCGTTGCCACGCCGCTTATGGCAAGCCCCAGTAAACTGGACGAATTGTTCAGCATGTTTTTCGCCATCGCCTTGTCCGTGCCGGAAAGGTCATAGGCATAGGTGTATTCATGCTCGTAGACCGTCTTGCCCGTCCGTGTCGAGCGGAGATTGTAGAGCACGGTGACGGTTATGTTCTTCTTGCCGCTGGACTTGTACCATTTCTCTATCGTCGTGAACAGAAGGTAGTCCGCCCCGAAAATCTGCCCGAACTTGGATATGTCGGCGTTGACGAACAGCTCCGAGCTGTCCGCGCTCTCCTCCTGCAAGGTGCGGAGGGCGAGAATCGGCGGGTACACGTACCAGCCGCTCCCCGCGAGCTGGGTGTTCAGCGTGTAGTAGAAGTACTCTTTGGCCTCCACCTCGTTCGTCAGGTTTATCGGCGGCATGATGAGGATGTTGGAGCCGGGCTTGTCGCCGTACATCTGCGAGTAGGCCTCCAGCTTGGTGTCAACGAATGTGTCCGGGTATGCGTCTGCCTTGACCTCATCCGCGAACGAAAGCTGGGCGGCAAGCGTCATCACTGCCGCCAGCACAAGCATCTTATTCCCCCGCATAGTAATCCTCCTCATACGCGCCTCCCAGGCTGTTCGACTCTATTCTCTGTATAATCTTGCTCAGGAACGGCTCGGACATGGAGTACAGCTCCATCTCCTTGCGCAGGTAGGCGACTCCCTCCGCCTCCATGCCCTGCTCCACCAGCATATAGCCGTAGTCCGCGTAGACCCCCGGGGGGACGCGGCCGGTCGTCGTGTCCTTCTGGCTCTCGATTATCCTCTCATACGATGCCAGAAGCTCCGCGCGGGAGTCCTTGTCCTTCTGCCGGACATACGTGTACGTGACATCTGAGTAGTCGTCCCAGTTGTATGCGGTCTGCTCCTGGTCTTTCTTCTTGGCGGAGATGCAGGACGAGAGCATTCCCGCAAGAAGGACGGCGGACGCGATGAGAAGAATCTTTTTCATGGCAGCACCACAACCTTCACCTCGCCTGCGGAGGAGTATATCGTCTTGGACACCAGCACTTCTCCGCCGCGGCGGACGACTATCTCATGGCTCCCGGAGGGGATGCTGTACTGGTGCTTGTGCTTGTTGTTGTCCATATCGTTCACCTGGGCAGTGAAGAAATCCCCGCCGTCAATCGAGACCTGCACGGAGGAGCTTTTCTCCCCCACAAGCTCCAGCTGGGCTATGTTCGGCGTGCCGCCTTCCCTCGTCTTGACGCTCCCGCATGAGAGCATAACGGACGCGAGCAGCATCGCGAGCACTGCCGCAGCCGCCGCAATCCATGTCCGTGCAAAAACCCGTCTTGTCTTGTTCATCTCGCAATCTCCTGAATCTTATATGTGGCAAGAAGCTCCCCGTCGGACAAGTTGGCGGGTATGTCGCCGCTCACCGTCACGAGCGAGGTTCCGTCCCTGTTCACCTGGAACACCGTCACCGTCCCCACCTGCTTGCCGGGCAGCTCTATCATCGCGTTGGTCTGGCTGTTCTTGACCATCTTGCCCCTCTTTATGATGGCAAAGCTGTCGCCCGACCGTATGTCCTGGCTTGCGTCGCCGAAGATTATCCCGTATTCCCCGTCATAGAACGCGAGGCTGGATTCCCAGAGCTTGTCCGTGCAGGTGTTGACGATGTTCTCCACCACCTGCGAATATGCGGCCTGAAGCGCCTTGTCAACCAAGGTCGTGTCATATCCTGCCTGACCGCCGTAGCCCATCACGCTCGTGGTCTCGGACTCCGCCGTTCCCTCGGCCTGTCCGCCCCAGACTATCTGGCTTGACCGCACGTCAATCAGCTGGAGGCTCACGCCGACCTCCACGGTCTGGGTCTTGGTCGTCTTGAACGGGACTTTCTTGCCGTTCTCCTTGCGCCCGAAGCTGGTGACCGAGCCGACGATGATGTAGTCCGCCTCCGCCCTGTCGGCGTTTTCTATTTCCGATGTCCTCACCTCTTTGTCAACGAGCTGCTGATCCTTCCTGTTCAGCAGGTTGAACTTCCCGGTCTCGGCGAGCTTGGCCTCAAGCGAGTCCACTGCCTGCGTGCTGACGGGGTCGTTCGTGCTGTCGTAGAACGCCCCCTTGGCATACTTGGCTTCGTTGGTAAAGCGGTAGATGGCGACAGTCCGCTTGATGAACCTGCCCGTCTGCTCCTGTGCGGCCGCCTGCTTGGCGTTCCTCTTGCTGTCCTTTGCCTTTGGCGCGGCGAATGCCGCAATCGCAAGCCCGGCAAGGGCGACGCACATAATCTTTCGTTTCATTTGAACCTCCCTATATACTTCCGTATGTAATCCGAAATCCTGTCCTCATCGTATGGCGGTCGCCGAACGTACCACGCGGAACCCCTGCCCCGAGTCGTCATGCTCTTCCGGCCAGGTAAGGCGGCGGTCGGACACGCGGCATGCATACGCGTCCCCGTACCAGCCCCCGCCGCGCACTATCCGCTGCGTCTCCAGCTCTGCCCCGGTGGGATTCCTCTGGGGCTTGGCGGGATAGGGGGCGTAGAAGTCATGGCACCACTCCCACACGTTGCCGCTCATATCGTACAGGCCAAGCCCGTTCGGGGCTTTGCCCATCACCTCGTGCGTCCTGCCCTTGTGGCTGTCCCCGCACCATGCGACATGGCTCACGGAGTCGCTCCCGCTGTATTTCGTCTGGTCGTCCTCCTTTCCGCCCCTCGCGGCGTACTCCCATTCCGCCTCGGTGGGCAGCCGGTAGCCGTCCGCGCTGAAATCGCAGGTGTAGCCCCGCTTGCTGCTGCCGCTGTAGCAGGGGGTGAGGCCTTCTTTCTCGCTCCTCTTGTTACAGTATTCCACCGCGTCATACCAGCTGACCCGCTCCACGGGGAGCCGGCCGCCCTGGAAATGGCTCGGGTTCTTGTCCATCACCGCCTCGTACTCCTCCTGCGTCACCTCGTGGACGCACATATAGAAGCTGGACACGGTGACCCGGTGGACAGGCCGCTCCTGCGGGCTGCCGTCCATGCTCCCCATGAGGAATTTCCCTCCCTCCACCAAGACAAAATCAGAGTCCTCGGCAAAGGCAAGCGGCATGATGAAGAGGAGGACAGATATGGCCACAAGCAGCTTTCCTTTCATTTTTTCCTCCATTCCCTTTTCACTTTCCTCCTAAACAAACATTTCAGCAACTTTTGGATTGCCAACAGCAATTATAACATTGCTAACAGGCAATCGTCAAGTGTTGCTCATAGCAATATTATGAGAAAATGAGTGAGATAGCGGAAATTTTAGGTAAAAACATACGAAATTTACGCAAACAGGCCGGCTGGACGCAGGAAAAACTTGCAGAGAAAGCAGGTATTTCAGTTCCTTTTATGACTCAAATCGAATTAGCCCGTAAGGCCGCTTCCCTTGAGGTAATCGAATCGATTGCGAAGGCATTTGGTGTTTCTTACGAGCGTTTATTCAAGATGACTGCATCTGAGAGCAAAGACCTGTCGTATGCAATGCGGTTGCTGGAAGAAGATTTGACAGCCTTAATTGTAAATACGATACACACAAAATTCGAGAGTTTTTTATAGGACAACAAAGGTCCCCGCCCCGTCGCCACGGGACCGGGCTATTTTACGAACCGCTCTATCTTGCAGCCATGAGCCTTCGTTTTCTCGTCATAATTCACGCCGACAAAAAGGATGTCGCCCTGCCAGTTCCCGAGGCTGTCAAAATACCGTTTCTCACGGATTTGCTTCAGCGCGCTTTCCGTGCTGGAATTCCGCTTCAGCTCCACGATCAGGGCGGGGCCCGATTTGTCGAAGGGGATACCAGTGGCATGTCGTCCCAACAATGTTTTAAACCGCATCGCATAAAAGTGCAATGCTGGCTTTGAAAACTTCGTTAGGTCCTATCTCGCTACAAATTTGAAACCTTGCTACTTGCGAGATTTCTTTTTATAAACTGTTCTTTTTCAGAATCTGTTAATGAAGAAATAGGAACACCTTTCTCTTTTGCATAGTTGCGCAACGCTTTCATATTGACAAAATAGGGAAGCGTATTAACATCTATCGGAGAATAAGTCTGCTGCATATAAGAATTATAATTGTTCATCTGTCCATTCATACGTATACACCTCCATAATATTTTTCATTTGGTCATCGAATATACCAAAATGGAACTGGTGGAGCATACAAATTGCTTCTGCTCCAAGTTTCTCAACATAATGCTGCAACAGTTTTTCATCAGCAGCAAAACCAAAAACATCACCGTCATATCCATACTCAATGGATTTTTTACCTGCGATTGCAAACAAATGACCTCCGACACCTGAATATTTCGGCGCATCAGTCAACTGCTTGTTATTCTGCGGGGCTGTACACATCCATTGAATATAAAGTGCGCCTGAATCAGGATTGTTTTGAATGGAAACTAATCCTTGAATATCCACAGTCCCTTTTATTACAAGGGCATAAACTTCTGAATTCTTGGCTAACTGCGACCAATCTATATACCATCCGTTCTTTTTGTTGTATTTTTCCAAAAAAGAACTTCGTTTTATACGAATAACTTCCGTATCAATAAGCTCGCCAGTAGCATTATCTTTGAGGCATGGAGTAAAATCATCTATGTAGACAGATATAAATCCAAAATCCATGTTTTCATTATAGCATATAAATTGCTTTTTTTGCATTAGAAATTCGGTTTTTTCTATAAAAAAAGCGGTTTTGACACCGCCATCACGGTAGCGGAGTTCGAGGAGCTGCGCTAGCAGCCCCGCAGATTACCGCCCGAACCGGAGCCCCCACCCCGTCGCCAATGCCATCAGTACCGTCACTTATAACTGAACGGTGCATGCACTTATAACTGAACGGTGCGTGCAGTTATAACTGAACGGTGCGTGCAGTTATAACTGAATGGTACCGTGCAGTTATAACTGAATGGTACCGTGCAACTTTTTCTTGAATTTTTTTTGGGGGGCTGGCGATTTTATGACATCCCGCCCCCATCGGGGGGTGCTATATTGTCCCCAACATCAATTTTCAGGAGGACAATATGTCTGAAACCTTGCAGACGAGCTTCAATGACGTTGAGGCTCAGGGAAAAATCGTGCTTTTCAAGAATCATCTTGGAAAGGGTAACAGCTACTACGGACG
>JAFSSU010000240.1 GCA_017450845.1 Treponema sp. | reverse complement strand
CCGAGAGCCTCTGCTCCGACACGTCGGGAATTTCATTGTCTCCGTTGAAGAAGACAATGAAGCTGGGAGAGGGAATCTTCACGAGGGTTGAGCCGAAGAGATCCAGCCCCCGTGCCGACAGATTCATCTGATAAAGCTGTGCGAAGTACATCAGTCCGCGCAAGGGCATGTTCGGATTGAAGCTCGACTGTTGCTCGTATAAATTCATCTGGCTTCCGATGAGGAATGAGATATCGTTCTTCATCGTGACGTATATCACGTTCTCGATGGTCGTCAGCTTGAGCGCGTCCGGGTCGGTGTAAGCCGTGCCGTTCAGGGCATTGTAGAGGTCCAGCCGCCAGCGTTTGCTCTGTTCCGTGTCCTTGCCGAACACGGCCTTGAACAGCCTGTCCTTGTACTCGCGGACAGGCAGGATAGTATCGGGCTGAACCAGGCTCTCGGGCCAGGACAGATTGGGCTGCGCGGCATCCGGCTGGGCAGGATAGAGCTGGGTGGACTGCCCCAGAATCTCTTCTTCTTTCATGTGCATCTCCTGTTAGGGGTAGTTTTTTGAGTCACAGACGGCTTCCCTTGGCGTAACCGTCTCCCGTCGGGAAGCCGGGGGATGAGCTACGCACGGGACCTCTTATGACCCTTTCCTGTATACATGGTGCATGAAAGGCAAAAATTGCAATTTCGCGGGCAGAAAAAATGTTTTTTGGGTATTTTGCTGTATAAGTCGGTAGCTACCCGAAAGGGAAGCTACCGCGCGTCGCATCAGTTTGCGGAGATAGAGGAGAAGCGCAAGGAGCGGGTTCGGGCAGGGGGAGGGACCGTCCCTAGCCATCCCGCACATCAACGTTGCAAAATTTCTGTTTACGTACGTAATCTTTTTTGTTTACGTACGTAATCTTTTTTGTTTACGTACGTAATCTTTTTTGTTTCTGCGGGCGAGCGAATTTACGACATTTCGCGGCGATTTTTTGATAAGGGCACCTCAGCTTCCAGCCTGGGGGAAAGGCCTGTCTTATAGGAAGAAAGACCTTCCTACATTGAGAAGTCCTTTCCCAAGTAGATGTCGCGGGCAAGGGGGGAGTCCAGGATTTCCTGTTTGCTGCCGGAAATCATCACCTGTCCCTGCGAGATGATGATAGCGCGGTCGGTGATTTCCAGCGTGTCGCGGACGTTGTGGTCGGTGATGAGCACGCCTATCTTGCGCTCAGAGAGCATCTTGACGAGCTTCTTGATGTCAGCGACGGCGATGGGATCAATGCCGGCGAAGGGCTCGTCCAAAAGAAGGAACTTGGGTTCTATGGCGAGGGATCGGGCTATCTCCGTCCGCCGCCGCTCACCGCCTGAGAGGGTGAATGCCATCTGCTTGCGTATCCTGCCAATCGAGAACTCCTCTATGAGCTCCTCCAGCCTGTCCTTCCGCTGGCTGTTCGTCAGATCCTTTCGGGTCTCAAGGATTGCCCAGATGTTTTCTTCCACGGTCAGCTTGCGGAAAACGGAGGGTTCCTGGGGCAGGTAAGAGATGCCCAGCGAGGCCCGCTTGTACATGGGCAGGCGGGTTATGTCCTTGCCGTCCAGTATGACGTTGCCCCTGGTAGGTTTATAGAATCCGACTATCATGTAGAAAGTCGTCGTCTTGCCCGAACCGTTGGGTCCTAGCAGGCCCAGAACCTCGCCCGTGGACATGGAGAAGCCGACGCCCTTGACGACCTCCTTGCGTCCGAAGGACTTGTAGAGCGAGCTTATCTCCAGCCTGTGGGCAGAGACCGTATTGTCAGGGGCCGTTTCGTTACTCATCATCCCTTCTTACCGCACCACGGACGCGGCCGTCAAGAGTCACCTCGTTCGTGTCCAGATCCAGCACTATCTCCTGCGCACGGAAAGTATCGGATCCCTGCACTATCTGCGGGTTCCCGCTCAGGAAAAGCTTCCGGGTCTTGGTGTTGTAAATCGCATAGGATCCGGTGCACACGTTGTCCTTCTGCTGCATCGCGACGGAAATCTGCATGACCACCGATCCGCTCTTCTCGTCATACTCCATCAGCTGGGCATTGGCGACAGTCTCGTTGGCCCTGTCCACCAGGTGCACGGTGTCCTGCATGCTGGAAAGCTTGAGTTCCCGGTCATAGTGCATCTCTGCGCAGGTAAAATCTATCTTTTCCTTTATGTTCGTGCCGCTGACGTTACCGCTCGCCTTGATGTAGCGGTATCCCTTACCGGACAGCTCAATGGTATCCGCGAAAATCTCCACGCTTTCGGTCGTTATGCTCGCGTTCCCCGTCAGACGGGCGAAGTCCCCGCCGTTACCGCTGCTGCCTGTCATGCTGTCCGCACGGAACATCACGGTCTCGGACAGGGCGGGACCTGCGGAAAGGCAGAACGTCACAAGGAGCAAGAATCGCAGGTGCGGAAGGATGAGAGGGAACTTCACCTGTAAGCCTCCCCAGACTCTTCGTCATCATCGGTGATGATGAATCCAGAGACATCGGAAGCGAAGGAGAACTCAGCCCCCTTCTCGCGGGCAGCAAAGCCCTTCCCTTCAAGCGTAAGGCCGCCCTTTGTCATCGTGGTGACAGATGATGCGGGCGAGGCGACCCTGCCGCTCGTCCGGTTCCACTTGAGCGCGTCCGCCTCAAGCGTCATCTCCTCGTCCGGCTGCTCCATGACGACGGCCCCGTAAAAGCACAGCTCGGAGTTGTCCATATTCCCCGACCGCCCTATGCCGAGAAGTGAGCAGCGTCCCTTCGCCTCCAGAGTCCCGTCCTCGGAGTAGGAGGAGAAGACAGCGTCCTCCACGTAGGTGACTGGCGGGGAGTTATACTGCTCTATGCGGGGGGAGTCCAGCGTGAATGAGACCTCGTTGTCCTCGTAGCGGAAAAAGCTCGCCGTCCTCAGCGTGAACTGGGGGGAAGAGGATTCCACGGCCTTGTTCTGCTCGTAGTTGAGCGAGCAGGAAGCGAGGAAGGGAAAGAATATCAGCAGGAAAGCCCTAGTTGAAAAGCCTTCCATCTTTCTCCCTGCCCGCTATCGCAGCCTGGATGAAGGAGTCGAAGAGGGGGTGCGGCTTGGTCGGCCGGCTGACGAACTCGGGATGGTACTGCACGCCGATTCCCCAGGGATGGTCCGCCCACTCAAATGCCTCCACCTGTGAGTCTTCAGTCGATAAGGCCGATATGGCAAGGCCATGCTCCTCCATGTCCTTGGTATAGCGGCGGTCAAAACTGTACTTGGACCGATGACGCTCGGTTATCTCGTCCGCGTTGTATATGGAATAGAGCTTTGTGTCCTTCTTGATGGAGATGCCGCTCGCCCCCAGCTTCATCACGTGGGAGGACGGCTCCGACTGCTCCTCAGGCAGGCTTATGACCGGGTGCTTGGAATTCTGGATGAACTCGGTCGTGTCCGCGTCCTCCCATCCGCAGAGGTCGCGGGCGGTGTCAATCGCCATAAGCTGCATCCCCAGGTCTATGCCGAGGTAAGGAATCTTGTTCCTGCGGGCATAGCGGACGGTGGAAAGCAGGCCAAGAAAGCCCCTCTGCCCGTAATTGCCGGGCACCACGATGCCGTCAACCCCCTCGAAGAAGGATGACACGCCATCAGTGTTGGCGTTCTCAAGCGTCTCCGCATCTATCTTGCGGATTTTGATCTCCGCGTCGTTTCCGGTGACGGCGGCATGGAAGAGGGACTCCTGCACGGACTTGTAGCAGTTGTCCAGGTAATCTTTCTTGCCGACCATGCCGATGCAGACCGTGCGGGAAGGATGGCTCAGCTTGTCGATGAACGAAGACCACTGCCTGATGTCCGTCGTCCTGTTGCCGAGAGAGAGCTTTTCCAGGATAAGCTTGTCCAGGCCCTGCTCATGGAATATCTGGGGCAGCTCGTATATCGACTTCCTGACGTCCGGCGAGACGAAGACCGCGTCCGGGGCGACGTTGCAGAAGAGGGCTATCTTCTTCTTGAGGGACTCGTCCACCGGGGCCTCGCAGCGGCAGAGCAGGATATCAGGCTGAATCCCCACCTCCTGCAGCTGCTTGACGGAGTGCTGGGTCGGCTTGGACTTGAGCTCGCCCCCGGTTATGACCGGAATCAGGGTCAGATGGACGCTGATGGCGTTCCCCCGCCCGAGCTCCCTGACCAGCTGCCTCGCGGCCTCCAGGTATGGCACGGCTTCTATGTCGCCGACAGTCCCCCCCACCTCCACGATCACCACGTCTGCCTTGGACTTCTCGCCCAGGTGGCGGATGCATCTCTTTATCTCGTCGGTTATATGGGGGATGACCTGCACGGTCCTGCCGTTGTAGCGTCCGGCCCGCTCGTTCCTTATGACGTTCTCGTAGACCTTGCCGATTGATATGCAGTTCTCATTGGTCAGGTTGACGCTCGTGAAGCGGCTGAAGTTGCCCAGGTCCAGGTCTGTCTCCGCCCCATCCTCGGTGACGTAGACCTCGCCGTGCTGGTAAGGGCTTATGTTGCCCGCATCGACGTTGATGTAGGGGTCGCATTTGAGCATGGAAATCTTGAGGGAAGAGCACTCAAGGAGACTCCCGATGGTGCTGGAGGCCACGCCTTTGCCCAGGCTGGAACAGACCCCGCTCGTGACAAGGATATACTTACTCATTACCCGCATATTCTCACATTATTCGCCCTTTTGGTCAAGAAGCCAAAGCTTGCACAAACGCCTTCTTTCTGTTACCCTATGTGTCATACCCCGAGAAGGAGAGCTGACAGATGGCAAACAGATGCCCCAGCTGCGGAGGGACGCTCCGCTTTGACATACAGAAGCAGAAGCTTGTCTGTGAGTACTGCATGAGCGAGTTCGACGCGTCGAGCATGCCCCAGATGGGAGGGGCAGGCGAGAGCCAGGACTTCGGGCAGGAGCAGGCCCAGGAGGGGGGCGGCGACACGATTGACGCGAAAATCTTCACATGCCCCAACTGCGGGGCGGAAGTCTTCGCGACCGACCTGGACGCGGTGGAGTACTGCGCCTACTGCGGCACCTTCGTCACGCTGGAGAGCCGGCTCGCCAAGCTGCAGAAGCCCTCGTACATCCTGCCTTTCGCCATCACGAAAGAAAAGTGCATGGAGCTCTACAAGGAGAAGCTCAAGTCCGCCCGCTACCTGCCAAAGGATATGACCGCGGAGAAAGCAGAATCCAGCTTCCGCAGGATTTACATTCCCTACTGGACCTACCAGATGGAATTCAACCCGGATACACAGATAAGCGCGGACACGAAGGAAAGCTGGACAAGCGGAAACAAGGAGTACACCCAGCACTATACGATACAGGCACGGGCCGAGGGCCGGCTGGACAACCTGTTCTTTGATGCCTCCGCGACGCTGGAAGACAGGATAAGCGATGACATACGGAATTTCTCGACCGACTCCCTGCAACCCTACAACAGCTCGCTGATGACGGGTTCCTATGCGGATGTCGCCGACGTGGACAAAGACACCTACGAGGACGAAATCTACCAGGAAGGGAAAAATATCATCCTGGAAGAGATGAGATCCGGCCTGTCCAAGAATGGCGGCAGGGGAGTCTCCGGGGAATCCGTCCGCAAGACGTCCAGCCTCTCGAGCTTCAGCTCGTCCCAGGACAAAAGGAGCCTCGGCACGGTCAGCGCGAAGCTCGCAATGCTGCCGGTATGGTTCATGACCTACAAGAACAAAGACCGGCTCTGCTACGCCGTCGTCAACGGCAGCACGGGCAAGATGTTCGCGGAAATCCCGGCGGACATAAAGAAATATACGATTTCTTCCATTATATTGGCTATCCCGATTTTCATCCTGCTGGAGCTTTTCTTTACGCTCATGCCCAAAACCCTGCTGATTGCGACGGCAATCCTCGGGCTGGTCATCCTCTTCAGCTACTGGAGCGCCAGCCGGAAACTCAAGCGGCAGGAGAGACGGACAGATGACAAGGGGTACCAGAAGGTCTTCGGCAGGCAGGAGGGAAGCTCGGGAGGCGGCTCATCCGGTCCCGGCGCGCTCGTCTCCCTGCTCTCCCTGATAGCCGCGGCGGGAATAGTTTACCTGAACCCCGTGGACGACCTTATATACTACGGAGGCGCGCTCCTGTGCATCACCGGCTCCTTCCTGACGATAGCCTCGATGGTAAAGGCACACAACCTGAGCTGCTCGCGCCCCATCCCGCATTTCTTTGACAAGAGGAAGGAGGCCGGAAAATGATGAAGCTTAAGAAATTCACGGGCCTGCTGCTGGCGGCAGGATTCCTGTCGGCCGGCATCCTGGCAGCACAGGACGACTACGATGACTATATCGCAATAGAAAGCGAAACAGCCCCTGCCCAGGAGGAAAACGCCGGGGAGACGGCAGGACTTGCCTACGAGAATGCCGCTACGGGTTTTTCCGCCTTAATCCTTGACAAGGCAGGGCTCCTGACCGAAACGGAGGAGGAGCTTCTCATTGAGAACATGCTTCCAATGACAGAATGGGGCAATGCCTTCTTCTGCTCTACGACGGAAACCCGGGGGTCCTCAGCCCAGGAACTCGCGGCGATTCTCTACGAGGAGACGTTCGGCTACGGGAGCAGCGGGGCGATTTTCCTCATAGACATGGGCCGGAGGCGGCTGGAGATACACAGCGACGGGGAGGTCTACCGGACGATAACCCCGGACTACTGCCAGAGCATCACGGACAACATATACAGGATGGCAGGCTCAGGCGACTACTACTCCTGCGCGGAATCAGCCTTCGCCCAGATGTCGACCCTGCTCGCAGGCGGAAGAATACGCCAGCCCATGAAGCATGCGAGCAACGCCCTGCTCGCCCTTGCCCTCGCCCTCTTCATCTGCTACCTCTACATGCACGGAAAGAGCAAGACAGCGAGCGAGAAGGCCCAGCCCAAGGCCGGCCCCATGTTCAAGGGGAATGTCTCCGGCATAAACGTCATCACCGGAAGGCTCACCAGCCGCGTCATCCAGAGCTCATCCGGTGGCGGAAGGGGCTACTCCGGCGGTGGCGGAGGCGGAGGCGGACACTCCGGCGGGGGCGGAGGACACAGCTTCTAAATCCTTTTTAGAGAATTCTCTGAAAAGCACCGATACTCTTGATGAGGGGAGCTGTCTTCATCATTTTTCATGCTCTCCGGGGAGTCCATTATGAAGTTAATGCGCAGCGTCACAGCAGTCATAGCACTGCTGCTCGCCCAGACTGCCTTCGCGCAGGTGAACGGAGCCAAAGGCGACATTGCAAGCATAATCAGCAGGGGAGAGCTGAGGGTAGCCATAACCGCCGTTGACCAGCCCCCCTTCTACTTCACGGGCAAGGACGGCAAGCTCGCGGGCTATGACATAGACCTCGCCACAAAGATGGCGGACGAGATGGGGGTCAAGCTCGTCATCACCCGTGACGCGCCCGCGTTCAATGACCTGGTGACGCTCGTGTCCAGCGGAGAGGCCGACCTTGCGGTCTCCAAGCTGAGCCGAACCCTCTCCCGCTCCCGCTTCATCAAGTTCTCCAGCCCCTACATGACCTTCAAGCAGGGTCTTCTCTTCAACCGCCTGCAGCTCGCCAAGGTCTCAAGCGAGAGCGAGATTCACAAGTATGTGAGGAGCTATAGGGGCACGCTCGGCGTCATCGCAAATTCTTCCTACGCAAACTATGCAAAGGATAACTTCCCCGAGGCGAAGATAAAGGAATACCCGACATGGGACGCTGCCGTGCAGGCGCTGACCAACGGCGAGGTGCTCTCCCTCTACCGGGACGAGCTTGAGATAAAGCGGGTCCTGGCATCCATCCCGAACAGTTCCCTCCTCTTCAAGCCGGTCTACTTCACAGACCTGACCGATCCTATCGCCGTCGCAGTCAAGACAGAGAACACCCAGCTCCTGTTCTGGGTCAACATATTCCTTGAAAACCAGCCCAAGATGACGGCGGATGAAATCCTTGCCAAATACGCAGGGCAATAGGAGACAGGCAGCATGATCGGCAAAATACTCAAGAACCCCGTTACGATACTGGTCGCGGTAGTCCTCGGAATACTCTTCGGCTTCTACGAGAAGGACATAGCCCTCTCCTGGGGCATCGTTGGCGACATGTACCTGAACCTCTTCCAGATGACGGTCATCCCCATTCTGGTCACGTCCATCGTCGCGAGCCTCGCCCAGCTGATGAAGGACTCGAACGCCCGATCCCACATAGCGAAAATTCTCGTCGTCTTCCTGATAATGCTTGCCGCCACGTCCGTGTTCGGGACGCTCGCGGGTACCCTCGCCCGCCCCGGCAAGGATCTGGGGGATGCGACGACGGCGGTCCTGGACAAGATAATCAAGTCCTCGGTGGACACAAGCAAGGACGAGATGGCCCTCTACGCCCCCTCGCAGGATCAGGCCTCCGGCGGCTCGTCGCTCGTTGACTTCTTTGTCAACATAATCCCGTCCAACATCTTCACCTCATTCAGCAACGGATCGATACTGCAACTCGTCTTCTTCTCGATTATATTTGGCATCGCCATCGGCTTTCTCAAGGAGGACATGTCGGCGAGCCTGATACATGGGGTCCTGTCGCTCAAGGATTCCTTCCAGAAGCTCATAAACTGGACGATGTACGGCCTCCCCATAGGCCTCGTCTTCCTGATGGGAAAGCAGATAGCGCAGGTCGGGGTGGAAATCCTGCTCGCGATGGTCAAGTTCATCGTCATCTTCTATGTAGCAGGCCTCATAGCGATGCTCATCTGCAGCATCATCATCTGGGTAAAATCCGGCATAAAGAACCCCGCAGCAGTCATGAAGAAGGTGATGGATCCCATCGTCATCTGTTTCGCGACGAGGAACAGCTTCGCCGCCATGCCATCCTCAATCTCCGCCCTCAAGGGACTGGGCTTCGGCGAGAACATGGTGGACCTGGTCTTCCCGCTCGGACTGACCGTCCTCCGCTTCGGCAACATCATGTACTTCGCGCTCGCCTCCTGCTTCGTCGCTCAAGTCTACGACGCGAGCCTGCCCGCCTCGTCGCTCATGCTCATAGTCATAGGATCCCTGCTCGCGGGAACGGCGACGGCTGGCGCGTCAGGACTCCTTACCCTGCCGATGATTTCGCTGATACTGGATCCGATAGGGCTACCGGTGGAGTCCATCCTCGTAGTCTTCATGGCGATTGACTCCCTGATCGACCCCATGCGGACCCTGCTCATAGTCTACATGAACATTGCGACGACGGCCCTGGTCGCCCCAAAAGAGACAGAGGAAGAGCGGGCCGCGAATGCCCAGCTCCGCGAGGCGAGCGCAGAGGGCAAAAACATCTTTACTCTGGAGCCTGAGAGAATGGAGAGAGAAACCCTCATGGCGGGCAGGGACATGCCTGCCGCCGCATCAATGGCAGCCGCACCGGCCGTGGCAGCCGCAATGCCGGCCACGACGTCACGGACGCTCCCCGCAAACAATGCGGCACCGGCCCGGCACTCGGGCGGCATGAAGATACGGATACGCGACGCGCTCGTCATCCTGAACACCCTGCTCCTCGTGGCGACAGCGGCCATAATCATGACGATAAACTCGCGCGGAACGCAGGATTCGGTCTACTCGGTGTCCACCAAGCTCGTCACGGAAATCCTGAAGTCCGTTGACACCAAGATCGAGGCATACTACACCCCCGCAGACCAGGCGATACACAACATAGCCTTCCATTACTGGCAGGAGGAAAAGTTCCACTTCCGCAAGGACAGCGAGAACGCCCTGGACTACTTCATGGAACTGCTCAAGACCCACAATGAGTTCGCTATGGTCTACTTCGGCGACACGGAGGGCAACCTGATAATGGGCCGCCGCATGCCGGACGGCTCGCTGACCCGCCGCTACATAACGCGGACGAAGGACAAGGTCCTTACCCGCTATGTCCATGAGAACATGCAGTACAACGCGACCTTCCCCAACACGGAGGAAGGCCAGGATACGGGCTACGACCCGCGCACCCGCGGCTGGTACAAGAAGGCTTCGGAGAACAAGAAGACCGTCTGGACCAACGTCTACATCTTCGCGACGGACAACATGCCGGGCTTCTCCTGCGCCTCGCCGGTATACGACAGCGCAGGCAAGCTCCTTGGCGTAGCCTGTATAGACATAGGAATACGCGACCTCTCGCTCTACTTGGGAAGCATCTCCACGACGGCGAACTCCAAGCTGTTCATCTACGACCAGGACAACCAGATCATCGCAAAGCCGCTCAAGGCGGAGGATCCCATCGGAAACCTGCTCAACGTCTACCCGGCGGCAGACGGCAGCAACACCTATGCGATGAAGAAAGTGGACGACAAGGCCGAGCCGATCATCGCGGAAGCCTTCGAGAACAGCAGGGGCCGGGTGAACAAGGAGGGAATCTACTCCTTCAGCCTGGACGGCAAGGCCTACTTCTGCAAGATAGACTCCATGCCGCTGGACGAGGAGCTTTCCATGAACGTCGGCATGGTCATCCCGGACGAGGACATCATGGGCATCGTCTATAAGAACAACCGGACGGTCATGATAATCTCCATGATCGTCATCATCATCGCGATCATCATCTCCGTTCTGGTCTCCTCCGTCATCTCCAAGCCGATGAAGACCCTGTCCACTGAGATGAACAACATCAAGGAGCTGGCGATTGACGACGGCGTGATGCTGCACGACTCCGGCATAAAAGAGATAGACAACATGGTCGATTCCTTCGAAGGAATGAAGCAGGGACTCGTCAACTTCAAGAAGTACGTTCCCTCCGACCTTGTGACCCAGCTCATACGGAACAGCCAAAAGGCGGAGATAGGAGGCAAGAAGCAGACGCTGACCCTGATGTTCTCCGACATAGAGAACTTCACGGGCATCTCCGAGATGACCAAGCCGGAGGACCTCGTGAACCGCCTCTACGACTACTTCTCCCTCTTCGCCCACACGATTTCGGGCAACCGGGGCACGATCGACAAATACATCGGTGACTCCATCATGGCATTCTGGGGCGCGCCGGTCGAGATGGACGTGAAGCAGCACGCGGAGCTTGCCTGCCGCTCGGCCCTCACCTGCCAGATGCAGGGCTTCAACCTGTCCAACGCCTGGATACGGGAGGGCAAGCCCAAATTCCGCACCAGGTTCGGAATCCACACGGGCGAGGTCGTCGTCGGCAACATGGGATCCGACGAGAGGATTAACTACACGGTCCTCGGCGACAACGTGAACCTCGCGAGCCGCCTGGAGGGAATAAACAAGTACTACGGTACGGAAATAATCATCAGCGCGGTCACACACGACCTGGTCAAGGACGACTTCGAGTTCCGCATGCTCGACAAGATTACCGTGAAGGGCAAGACCAAGCCCCTCTACATCTACGAGCTCCTGGCCGAGAAGGACAAGCTGGACCAGAACATCCTCAAGGTCTACAGGGGCTACGAGAAGGGGCTCAAGTTCTACTTTGAGGGAGACTGGGACAACTGCATCAAGTATATGTCAGCTGTCATCCGCCGCCTGAACGACAAGGCAGCCGAGGTCATCAAGGAGAGGGCGGAGGCCTTCAAGCTGAACCCGCCGGAAAAGTGGAACGGAGTGTACGCATTTGACAAGAAATAGGAAAGCGATAGGCATAGTGGGCGGCATGGGCCCCTATGCCGGGATGGACTTGGAGCGCAAGGTATTTGACTGCGTGGACGCGAAAAACGATCAGGACTATCCTGATGTCATCATGATTTCGGCTTCCCGCCTGATTCCGGACAGGACCTACTACATCCTGCACCCGGACTCGGAGAACCCCTGCACGGGAATCGAGTACGTCATACAGAAACTCGCGGACGCGGGGGCGACCCACATAGCGATTCCCTGCAATACCGCCCACTCCCCTATCATCATGAACCCGGTGAGGAAGTTCATCGAGATGAACGAGATAAACGTGACGCTGATGAACATCGTCGAGGAAACCTACAAGTGGGTGAAGGAGAACGTCCAGAACACCAAGGTTGTCCTCTATGCGACGGCGGGCACCTACCACTCGGGCGTCTACCACAAATTCTTTGACCCGGACGGCGAGAAGCAGATAGTGGAGCCCGACAATGAGGACAGGAAGCTCATCTGGGAGGCGATATACAACCGGGAATACGGCATAAAGGCATGCTCCAACCCGATAACCGACCAGGCAGTGGAGAACTTCCGGGTCGTCACGGAGAAAATGGTCGCCCGGGGCTACGACACTTTCATCATGGGCTGTACGGAGATTCCGCTCGCAATGGGCCGCCTCCGCATGCCGATAACAAAGATTGACCCGGCAAAAATCCTTGCCCGCGCCCTGGTCAGGGAAGTCTGCCCGGAAAAACTCAAGGACTAGGCCTGTCAAGGGCTCTGCCCAAAAATAAGAGTTTTCTTAACTCGCACCCATAAGCCTTGCAAATCGGACGAAAGGAATTTATAATATTCCTAATCTAAGATTTGGAGGCTTTTTTATGGTAAAAAGATTCGTTTCGATACTTCTTTCAGGAATCATAACGGTCTCGGCGTTTGCGGCCGGGGCATCCCGCTACGTCTCAGTCCAGTCGCTCGCCATCAGGGAAAAAACGTCGAATACGTCCAAGACGCTCGCGACTGCCAGCTACGGCGACGAGCTGACGCTCATAAAGGAATCCGGCAAGTGGACGCAGGTCTCCCCCAAGTCAAACCCGTCCGTCAAAGGCTGGGTCAGCACATCAGCCCTGTCCAAGCGCAAGATTGTCACCGGAAAGTCCGTCAAGACCGACGCAAATGAGATTTCCCTGGCAGGAAAGGGATTCGCCGAAGGCTTCGAGAACCGGGATGCCTCGTCCTGGGACACGGACAACCCGGCGGTGGACAGCATAGAGGGCAACACTGTCTCCGATGCAGAGCGTCAGGCTTTCATAAAGGAAGGCAAGCTCAAGGAGGCAGAATAATGGCGATACGGAAGCAGGTCCTCACCGTTTGTGCCATACTCGCGGCGTTCGTGCATGCCGCAGTGACAGCGGACGGGTTCGACGGACTCAGGAAGATTGCAGGCTCTGTCCAGAATGCGGGGAACGAGGTCTCCAAGGCTTCTTCCTCCATCGCGGCAGTCACCGAGGAAATAACACCCGAGCAGCAGTACTACATCGGGCGCGCGGTCGCCGGGACAGTCCTGAAAAATTACAAGCTCTACGACAACAAGGCTGCGACGTCATATGCCAACAAAATCTGCGCCGCGATAACCCAGGCATCTGACATGCCCCTGCTCTACAAGGGCTATTACGTCGGAATCCTGGACACGGATGAAGTGAACGCCCTCTCCTCCCCGGGCGGACACATCCTCATCACAAGGGGCCTGATGGAGTGCGCAAGGGATGAAGACGCCCTCGCGGCAGTGATCGCGCACGAGGTAGCCCACATCCAGCTGGGTCACAGCGTCAAGGCGATAAAGTCCAACCGGGCGACCAACGAGCTCATAAAGGTCGTCGGTGAAGAGCTCCCACACAGCGGCAACGCCAGAATTCTTGCCGACCTGGGCGTGAACATCGACAGCATGGTGGAGGAACTCGCGACATCAGGCTACTCCAAGAGCCAAGAATTCCAGGCGGACAAGAAGGCTCTCTCGCTGATGAGCGACGCGGGCTATGACCCGCAGGCAATGCAGGACATGCTGGACTTCCTCAAGCTCAAGGAGGAGGGTCAGACAGCCGGCTTCTGCAAGAATCACCCGGATGCCGCATCCCGGCTCAAGAACATAAAGGGCGACCTGAAGAAGTATAAGAAGGAATACAACAGGAAAGCCCGCGAGGCCCGCTTCGCGAAGAACCAGGGGAGCCTTTAAGGATGAAAAAATACTTCCGCTCGGTCCTCATAATCATCGCCGTGTCACTCGTCGTCACCCTCCTTCATTTCTCCGGGCTCTTCGCATTCCTGGAAAACAAGACATTCGACAGCAGGACAAAGTTCGCCGCGCCCTACAGCTATCCGTCCCAGGATATCTGCTTCATCACAGTGGACCAGGAAAGCATAAACTGGGCAAGGCGGGAGATGGGCTGGGGCTGGCCCTGGCCCCGCGCGGCCCTCGGCGACATAGTGAAGTACATGAACATCGGCAATGCCGAGGCAATCGCATTTGATGTCCTCTTCACGGAACCCTCGGTCTACGGGGACGCGGACGACGATGCCTTCGCCGAGGCCTGCGCCGAATACGGAAAGGTCGTCCATGCTATGTACGCTGACGATGCCTCAAGCTCCTCCGATGACCTCATCTTCCCGGTCGATTCAATCCGGAAAAGCGCGGGTGTCATAGGCACCACGGTCAGCGCGAAGGACAGCGACGACGTGATGCGCCGGGGAAGGATTTCCTTCGTCAGCGAGGACGGCGAGTACCCCTCGCTCGGAATCGCCCCCCTCGTCATCTCGGGAATGTCGATAGACGAGATAAAGGATTCCTCCCCCGTCGAGAAGGGGGAGACACTGCTGCTCCGTTACCGGTCAGGACTGGACGTGTACAACCCCTACCGCGCCTCCGACGTGCTCCAGAGCTACTACGATTATCTGGCGGGGAACGAACCTCTGATTCCCCCGGAAAGCTTTGAGGGGGCTTACGTCTACTACGCCTACTACGCGCCCGGCCTCTTCGATATCTGCTCGTCGCCGATATCGCAGGTCTACCCGGGATGCGGCGTTCACATCACGGAGCTGGACAACTACCTGTCCGGCGACTTCATGCGGACCGCCCCCGTCCCCGCCTCCATCGCGTGGATAGTACTGGCGAGCATCTTGGGCATACTGGCCATAGCCTTCACGGAGTCGCGGAAAAGCAGCCTGGGCAACGCCCTGTCCGCAATCATAACGATTGTCCTGGGCCTGACCCTCATAACGGGAGGTTCCTTTGCCCTTTTCGTCATGGGCTGGTATATCCTGCTCGTCGCCCCGCTCGCAAGCTTCGCATTCTCCTTCCTGCTCCAGCTCGCGCTGACCTACATGATGGAAGGACGGCAGAAACGCTTCATCAAATCTGCCTTCTCCCAGTACCTGAGCCCGGCGGTCATAGACCAGCTGATAAGCAACCCTGACAGCCTCAGGCTCGGCGGCGAGGAAAGGGAGATAAGCATCTTCTTCTCCGACGTACAGGGCTTCACGAGTATCTCGGAAAGCCTCTCCAAGAACCCGACCAAGCTGACGGAGGTGCTGAACCTATATCTTTCCGAGATGAGCAACATCATCCTCAAGTCCGGCGGAACCATAGACAAGTATGAGGGAGATGCGATCATCGCCTTCTGGAACGCCCCTGCGGACGAAGAAGACCACGCCACCCGCATACTGATGGCGGCACTGGAGTGCCAGAAGAGGCTTGACGAACTGCGCCCAGAACTGTTCAAAATGACGGGAAAGAACTTTTACCAGCGGATAGGCATGAACACCGGGCATGCGGTCGTCGGCAACATGGGTTCATCCAACAGGTTCGACTATACGATGCTCGGCGACAGCGTGAACCTTGCCTCCCGCCTGGAGGGACTGAACAAGCAGTTCGGGACATACACGATGTGCTCCAAGGCAACGATGGAAAACGCCCTCGCCCATGGCTGCACGCTGCGCTTCAGGGAACTGGCCCGAGTCGCCGTCGTCGGCAAGCAGGAGGCGGTCACGGTCTACGAGCCCATGACGGAAGAAGCCTATGCCGCCAGGAAGGAGCTAATCGCCTCATTCGACAGGGGACGCGAGCTGTTCTATGAAGGGAAATTCGAGGAGGCGAAAGCCGTCTTTGATGCCTCAAAGGAACAGGACCCGCCCGCCTCTTTCTATTCGGTCAAATGCGGGGAACTGATGACAGCCCCGCCTGAAAACTGGCAGGGAGTGTGGAAGGCCACGTCAAAGTAGATATTGAAATGCCCCCCGCTTTCTGCTAGAATAGCTCCATATGAAAGCTATTATCACAGTCGTAGGCGGAGACAAGGTCGGAATCATCGCCAAGGTCTCCGCCTATCTTGCAGGACACTCAATAAACATCGTGGATATAACCCAGACAATCCTCAGCGGAAACTTCGTCATGATGATGATGGTTGACTTCGAGAATGCGGATACCGACATAGACAGCGCGAGGAAAGACCTTACGGCACGCTGCACCGAACTCGGAGTGGAGTGCAACGTCATGAACGAGCGCGTGTTCAGCGCGATGCACAGGATATAGAACTAAACCCGTGAGGACCTGACTTTGTCGCGGGCCCTGATGCAGCGCTCGATGGTCTCATAGAGACAGTCGGCGTTGACGGGCTTGGCTATGTGGGCAACCATGCCGCAGCTCGTGGATTTCTCCTCGTCCTGCAGGTATGCGTCGGCTGTCAGGGCAATAATAGGAATCTCCTTCGCATCGCTCCTGTCCAGCTGCTGTATCTTCTTGGCGGTCTCAAATCCGTCCATGACAGGCATCCGTATGTCCATCAGTATGAGGTCATAGTAACCGTCCTCACTGTTGCTGAATTTCTCAAGCCCGACTTTCCCGTTCTCTGCGACATCAACGGTCACACCCTTCCGCTCAAGCATCTGGGATGCAATCTCTGCGTTTATCTCATTGTCCTCGCACATCAGGACGCGGAGCCCGTCCAGAAGGTTCTTGTCATCCTGGACGATGACCTTCTCCATCTCATAAGGCACCAGCTCGAGCGACAGGCTGACTATGAACCGGGATCCCCGCCTCGGCTTGCTTTCTACCCGTATGGAGCCACCCATGGACTCCACCAGCTGCTTTACAATGAAAAGACCGAGGCCGCTGCCCATGTTTGCCATAGTCTCCTTTTCCTGGGTAAAGGGCTCGAACATCTTCTTCTGGAACTCATCGCTCATCCCGATTCCGTTGTCCTCGACGATAATCTCGCCGATGAAGGTCTTGTCGTCTGCGGCAACGTTGGCAAAACAGAGATGGACATGACCGCCGGACTTGGTGTATTTGACGGAATTCGACAGGATGTTGACAAAGACCTGGTTGAAGCGGAGCCTGTCCACAAGAAAGGCCCCCTCCAGCTCCAGGTTGTCTATGATGCAGGCAATTCCCTTCTTCAGGCAGAGGGGGGCGATTATCGCGACGATGTAGGACTTGAATTCCTCGAACGGATACGGCTCGGGGTGGAGCTCAAAGTTCTTACCCACAATCTTGTTCATATCCAGTATGTCGTTGACCAGGCTCAAAAGGAAATGCCCGCTCAGGTCTATTTTGTCCAGGTACTCGCCTGTCTTGGGCGGGTTTGTCTCGGCCTTGGCAAGGTAGGTCATGCCGAGGATGCCGTTCAGCGGAGTGCGGATGTCGTGGCTCATCTTGCTGACGAACTCTGTCTTGGCATTGTTCGCCCTGCGCAAATCCTTGTTCTTGCGGTTCAAGGACTTGAAGTAGACGATCGACATTGGGATGATGACAAGGAGGACCGCGAAGAATATGATTATCCCGCCAAAAAGGAAAGGCGACCGGTAAATGTAGGTAAGGAGGCTCACCCCGTATGCCTCCTGGACAGACGAGCGGAAAATCTCGTTCGCCCTGTCCTGCCCTATGATGGTAAGCCCCTTGGAGATAATCGAAAGGAGACGGGGATCACAGGCATTCCTGACCCCTATGCATATCGAATACTGCAATTCGGGCATGACCGTGTAGGAGAGGGTGTTGTACTTGGGATTGGCCTGATAGGCGGCGACCTGATAGCTTGTCAGGAACGTCATGTCCGCCTCGCCGGATTCCACCGAATCGATGCATGCCTTGACGGTCATGCAGGTCTTGTAATCGCAGCTGTCCCCGAGCGACATGCGTACCAGCTCGCCCGTGTACGTGCCGGGAAGCTCCGAGCAGACCAGCCGCCTCTTCTCCTTGGGCTCCTCATCCTGCTCCAAGCCGGACAGGCGGCGCACCTCTATGACGCTCATGGAGGCCATCTCCCGCGACAGGCTCGCCCTGTATCTCTCGGCATAGCGGAAGTCAAACGGCAGCTCGCACAGCACGTCCACCTCGCCCCGGGAAAAAGCGGCCAGCACATCCGTGTAGGTTTCATAGGCTATGTACTTGAAGCGCAGGCCGGTCTCCTGGCTTATCAGATAATAGATATCGGCAAGGGGCCCGCAGAACCTGTCGCCCTCAAAGTAGCCCAGTGGGAACCAAGTCTTGGTGCAGCCCACGTTTACGACATTCCGCTTGGACAGGAACACCGACTCATTGAAGCTCGGATTGAACGAGGCCCTCAGTTCCGAGGCATAATAGTAGCGCCTCTCAAGGTCAGAGCGGTAAGTCGGGATAATCCTGTCTATCTCAATGATGGCGTTGTTCAGTTCATCCAGAATCTCGGTCTTGTCCTTGTTGACCGCAAAATAAAGGTCATCGAACTGATAGTCTGCGATAGCATAGAAATTCGTCTTCTCTATGCTGTCCTTGAGTATCGCATCAATGTCGCCGGAAATCAGGGAAGCCTCGCACTCTTTATCGCCCGGGAATGAGACGATTTCCGGGAAGAAATTGTGGTCGGAGGAAAAAACGCGGAGATTCCTCACGAGCTCCATAAAATCATCCCTGTCTGACGAAACGCCTATCCGCATCCCGTAGAAGCCTTTGTAATCCCCGTATGCGAAACGGCTCTTGACGGGGTTTGCGACCAGCCTCATTGAGGAATTTATGATTCCCCTGACGGAAAAACTGAGCTGACCGCCCGCCTGATAGCTCCTCGAGACCCCCGCAATCAGGTCTGCCCCTCCCTCCTCCACGAGCTTGAGGGCCTCATCCTTGCTGTCAACCCTGAGGAAAGCATAGTCCCAGTCCGCATACTGCCGTATGGCAAGCAGGTACTCATAGCAGTAGCCAGAATACAAGCCTGACTGATTATCATAGTCCTGAAAGCCCTTCACCGGGTAATACGCGATTTTCACCTGCCTCTTCTGAGCCGACAAGGGGATAAGGATACAGATAAGGAACACAAGAGACAAGTAGAGCCGCTTCATCTGTTCCATTATAAGGTGCAATCAATATTTTTTCAAGGACAAGTTAACTTGCGGGGAAGTCCTTCCTGAACAGGGCAAAGTAGAGGGGACCGGCCCCCCCTCCGCTGTCAGGGAGAACATGCCGCCCCAGTTCCGTCTCCTCCGCGCTGAGGAAGACCTTCCTCACAAGCCCGGCCTCCACCTCGCCGGAGAAGGATGCGAGCCGCTCCTCAAAGATAGCGTCCAGCTCAGGGGCTTTCACGGGACAGGCATCGGGGAATTTCTTGAGCAGACGGGTTGCGACCCCGTCGTTCTCATCCGGCGCGAGGGCGCAGGTGGCATACAGGAGGAAGCCCCCGGGCACAAGGAGCCGCCACGCTGACGAAAGCAATGCCCACTGCCGGGCCGCGAGTGATTTTATGCGGGAAGCCGACCACTGTGACAGGTATTTTTCATCCGCAAGGACATGCCGCTCGCTGGAACAGGGCGCGTCGAGCAATACGGCGGAGAAGGCCTCGACTTCCCTCCTGCACCAGGTCGCCCCGTCGCCGCAGCTCGTGGTTACCCGCTTCCGGATCGATGCGGGCAGGGAATCTGAAAGGACTTTGTCAAGCCGGGCCTTGCGGTCAGGGGAAAGCTCGTTGCTGAACAACCCGAAGCCTTCTCCCAGTCCGCCCGCAAGGACGAGGCTCTTGCCGCCGGGAGCGGCGCAAAGGTCAAGGACTTTCGCCGGGCCGCCGTTCCCGCTGCCATCAGGCCGGCCGACGGGCAGAGAGAGGGCAGCGGCGACGCTCGCCGCATCGATGAAATAAGGCTGTAGAGTCTCCCCATCCCTGCCGAAGTCCAGGCGGACGTAAAGGGGGTCCTGCGCCAGGGCGGCCTTGAGGGACTGCCAGCGCGTTCCGAAGAGGGAGGAGTAAAAGCTTTCGAATCCGTCCGCCCCGGTCAGCTTGCGTTTGAGCTCGGCATCCTTCTGCTTCACCGTGCGCCTCCTGAAAAATGTCTCCTATAAAACTCCTCCCCTTGCCCCTTGGCCTCCTCAAACGCCTTGAGCCGGGCAGAAGGGGGCCCCCGCTGCTCGTCAAGCGGGACTTCCTCAAGGAGCAGGCTGCCGTCCCCGGACTCACCGGCACGGAGGATTCCCGCGCGCAGCTTGAACTGAACAACATGACGCTCCGCCTCATGCAGTCGAGCGGCAAAGTCCGGGTCCCTGGCGGCCGCATCGCAAATGGCACTGGCGACGGACTTGAAGTATTTGTCGGACAGCATCAGCACGTCCGCCCCGGAGCTTATGGCCTTCACAGCAAGATTCCCCATGCCGAAGGAGGAGACCGCCCCCATAAAGATGTCGTCGCTTATCACAAGGCCCTCATAGCCCAGCCTGCCCCGCAGCTCGCCCTTTATCCACCGCTCGCTGAGGACGGCGGGATTCCTGGCATCTACCGAGGGGACCACGGCATGGGACATCAGGACGGCGGCAGGGGAAGATGAGAGAACGAAGGCAAAAGGGAGCTGGACCGAAAGGGCAAGCTCCTTTCCGTCCATACTGAGCACGGAAGAGCCTGTGTGCGGGTCGGAGTTGGAGTTACCGGGAAAGTGCTTGACAGCGCAGAGAACCCCCTCTCCTTGGTAAGCCCTGACCGCCGCGTAGCTGTAGGCCGCTGCCTCCCCTGCCCCGCCGTAGGCTCTCCGCCCCAGGTAATCGCCGTTGAATCCAGCCAGGGCCTCGGCGACCGGGGCAAGGTTCAGGTCGAATCCGAGCGCGGCCATCTGCGCCCCCTGCACGGCGTACAGGCGGGCTGCCTCTCCTGCCGTCAGACTCCCTGCGACGAGTGCTGGGGACGGCAGGGGGCTGTTAAGCTCACGGAGCCTGTTCACAGCCCCGCCCTCCTGGTCTATCGCCGTATAGGGACGGGGAAGCTTGTGGCTCTTGCAGTAACCGGCTATTGACCGGGTAAACTCTATGAGGCCGGAAGCCGCCGGAGCGACATTGTAAGAGAAAAAAAGGCAGCCACCCGGCACGAGGGGTGTCCCGTCGTCATCAAGCTCCAGGGCACGGTAAGCGGTATCCCCGTCTATGTTCACAAGAAAAAGCATGGAGACACGCTGCATCGGCGTGAGCGAAAGGATGTAGCCGTCCACCGCCTGCGTCAGGCCGGGGGCATCCGCGGCAAAGGAAGGGGCGGAAAAAAATAAAAGAAGCAGGCAGGGAATGAGCAGACGATGATTACTGGGATGTCCTGTCATATATCCTTAGAACAGAAAAGTTTTCTCCAGATATGGCAGGTTCAGGCTCCTGAAGCTCGTCATATCGGTAGTCAAGTTGCTCACCCAATCCAAACCTTCCGTTGTTCAGCCCGACGATAAGCATGGAATCACTGCCGCTCTCATCAAAGCGGGATCTTATGCAGGAGTTAATGTCGACGCTATCCGACATCTCCTTCTCCCGGCTCCATGAGAAAAAACGAATGTCTTCCCCGGTCTCAAGACTCCTGTATCCGAGAGACGGAGCAAAGAAGATAAGAGAATAATTCTGGTGGGCATAGGGCAGCAAGACAGGCTCGCCGGGCCGGATATTCTCCGTCACGAACGCTGCTGTCTGCTTTGCCGTGGAGAACTTGCCCTTCCAGTCCCGTATGCTGACGGCAGGATTGAACGCCGCAAGAGAAACAAGGATGATGATGGCGGACGCGGCTCTCACTTTCAGGCTCTCAGCCTGCGTTGCCGTCTGCCCTACCTGCCACACTACAAACAGAAGAACGAAAAACCACATCCACGCCCGGCTCGGAATGGAAGCCCCGTATAAAACGGCGGCGAACAAAAGCATCCAGAGGAGGGACAAATCCATGATGACAATCTGCTTCACCTGCTTGTGCCAGACCAAACAACGGAACGAGACAAGTGCAAGCACAAGAATCAGGAACTGCGACATCACGGACAGGTCAAGCGCAAGAAAGACCTCGATAACGACGCTGAAAAACTTGTCAATCGTCAGCCGCGATCGGGAACTCGCCGCCGTAGTATTTCCGAATGCCGGTACAACCTGCAGGAAAGCGATGAATACAAAAATGCAGACTAGAGCAACAGCAAGAAGATTCTTCCATCGCTCGCCCCTCCCTATATTCTTCCAAGGTCGGACGACTCCGCAGAAGAAAAACTCAGCCGTCAAAACCAAGACCAACCCCTCCGCATAGGCATGACTGTTGGCAAGCAGCCCCAAGAGCAGGGCATACAGGAACGGCCGCTTCATCCGCCCCCGGAACAGCCAAGCAAGAGTCAAGACGCACAAGGCATAGAAGCAATAACAGCGGGAAACTACAGGATAATAATATGCCATCGGAACAGTCAAAACGACGGCTGCCTTGGCGTAGATGCTGAAAGGCGACTTGAAGAGCAAAAGGAAGACGCAGCCCCCCATTATGGCAAATGAAATCAAGTTCAACGTTATGCCGGGAAACCCAATTCGTGCAAATGGAAAGACAATATAGAACCAAGGGACAAAGTGCCCCTCATATCGCATCTCATGAAATATCTGGGCAGGGGTCAGGGCACGCGCCATCGTCCACGCGTGCACTTCGTCACGCCAGGGCTCATGCAAAAGGACACTCGCCCCCGCATAGGCGAACCAGACGGCAAAAATGAAGAATAAGAAACCCCGGTCGAACAGCGGCAATGATGCAGGGGAATCCGTCCCGATGCGGAGGCGGACAAAATGCACGGCAAGAAGGAAGGATGCCAGAATAAGCTTTCCGCCGTACTCAGTCAAAAATTCGCCCCACCGGACAGAGTCAAAAACCTTGCCCAAAATTCTTCCGCCGAACGAAAGCAGGGCGGACTGGGAGAACGGCAAAAGAAGGATGAGCCCTAGCAGGAAGAACAGGGCCAGACAGAGTTTAAAAAAAAAGGAATCAATCAGCTGCTGCAAGCTAGGCACGGGAGGCGGCTCCGTACTTTGACGTGACGACATCATCGACAACCAGCTCCTCCTCCTTCTCGGCCTCGTCTTTCCAGGCCTCCAGGCGGTGATCCCTCAGCCGCTCCAGGACCTTCTCTTTCTGCATCGCCGCCCTGACAATCTCCTTCTTCTTGTCAGCCTCCATCTGAAGCAGGGCTATCCGCTCCTCGCAGGCATCCCGCTTCTGGTCCAGGAATACGACATAGCCATATCCGCTCGCAAAAGAGGAGAAATCGCTGTTCGCCCCCATGTACTCCTGCACCTTGTGCTTCTGGCTGGCAATCAGCTGGAGCTGGCGGTTCTCGGCGGCAATCTTGGAGTTGACCTTGCCCAGCTCTATCTCAGCCTGCTTGAGCTGGAAAGAACGGAGGTCAAGGATTTTCTGCAAGGAATACTGAAACTTTTTCATTAACTTTTTATAGCCTTAAAAACTGAGCCTAGTACCTGGCACCCTCCGGCATCTCGGGGAACTCGGCCTCGGGGATTTCCACCCCGCTCAGGACGGAAAGCCGCTGCAAGGTATCCTCTATGGTACACTTTTCGCTCTCGGACTGGCAAAGGAACTCCTCTATCTCGTCGTGCTTGTCAATCGCCTCGTCAATCTCAGGGGAGTTGCCCTTCTGGTATACGCCCGCAAGGATCATCTCCTCCTGCTGGGCATAGTCCGCCATCCAGCGTTTGACGGTCTGGGCAGCCTTGAGCGTGCAGGGACCGGAAACACGCTTGGAAAGACGGCTTATGCTCGCCAGGATGTCAATCGCAGGGTAATGCTGCTTCTGGGCAAGCTGGCGCTTCAGTATGATGTGGCCGTCAAGCGTTCCGCGCACCTTGTCCGCAATCGGCTCGTCCATGTCGTCGCCATCGACGAGGACCGTATAGAATGCGGTGATGCTGCCTTTTGCGTTCGTTCCCGTCCGCTCTAGGAGTTTGGGAAGCATGTCAAAGACGCTTGGCGGGTAGCCGCGCTGGGCGGGAGGCTCGCCGGTGGCAAGGCCAATCTCCCTCTGGGCATGGGCAAAACGGGTCACGCTGTCGAACATCAGCATGACGTCCTTTCCCTGGTCGCGGAAGTACTCGGCGACGGCTGTCGTCACGTATGCCGCCCTCAGGCGGGCTATGGAAGGCTGGTCGCTCGTGGAGACGACGAGGACGGACCGCTTGAGCCCCTCAACGCCGAGGTCGCGCTTGATGAAGTCCATGACCTCCCTTCCGCGCTCCCCGATGAGGCCGATGACGTTTATGTCAGCATTGGTGTTACGTGCGATTGTCGAAATGAGCGTGCTCTTGCCCACGCCGGAACCCGCGAAGATGCCGATTCTCTGGCCCTTCCCGACGGTAAGCAGCCCGTCTATGGCACGGACACCGGTGACGATTCGCTTCTTGACCGGGGCCCTGTCCATCGGGCTCGGCGGGTTCGCTATGGCCGGGTAGAAATCGTCCGCGGCAAGGTCGCCCTTCCCGTCGTATGCACGCCCGGTGGCGTCTATGACGCGCCCCAAAAGGCCGGGACCGACGGGGACCTCCAGCACGTGGCCGGACGCGATGACCGGATCCCCGACCTCTATGCCCTTGGTGTCGCCGTAGACCATAAGGCGGACGATGGTGTCCTCAAGGCCGACTACCTCGGCGAGGATATTGTGCTCCCCGCCACAAGTCTCTATGCGGCACAGCTCGCCCATAACGGAATGGGGGCCTCTGCTTTCTATCATCAGCCCCTTTACGGCAGTCACCTTGCCCGTGTATTTGATTGTGTCCGTCCGTTCGACGGAACGGACGTATTTATTGAAAAACGATGCAGCTTCCATGCCGCCCCTCCCTCCTGGACGCTAGTTGTCGGGGTTCTTTACGTCAGCCTTATTGACCGTCTTTATCGGGGAAATCTCAAGAATCTTGGACTCAAGCTCGCTGAGCTGGCTGGAGATGCGGGCATCGACCGCGCCGAAGTCGGTCTCGACGATGCATCCGCCCTTCTCCACCGAGCTGTCCTCGACAATCGCGATGTTCTTGATGTTCTCCACCTCGCGGATGAAGTCCTGCACGTGCGCCGTCGTCAGCTTGACGTCGGCGAGGTTCACGCGAAGGGTCACGTCGCCGCGGCCCTTGACCTTCTTGAGCGCCTGCACGACGTTTGCCATGATGACGCTCTTCTGGTTGTCGCTCATAATCTTGACGACCTTGCGGGTCATCAGGATGACGAGGTCAACGATCTGCTGCTCGGTAGTGTCAAGGATTTCCTGCCGCTTGCCCTGCACGGACTCAATTATCCTGTGAATCCGCTCGATAAGGCGGGTGCACTCGTCCTTGCCGCTCTGGAAGCCCTCTTCCCGCCCCTTCTCGAAGCCCTCATCCTGGGATTTGGCGGAGATGGCGGCCTTCTGCTCCTCGGCTGCGGCGATTATCTTCTCTGCCTCGGCCTTCGCGTCGGCAATAATCTTCTCCGCCTCCTTGCGGGCGGAATTCTTTATGACGCTCGCCTCGTCGCTCTGCTTCTTGACCTCGTCAAAGGCGACGTTCTGGGCATCGCGCACGATGTTGTCAGCCTCGGCATGCGCCTGGGCAATCATCGCGGCCTTGTCCTTCTCGAACTGGGCCTTGAACTCGTCGGCCTCGCGCTTGAGCTCCTCGGCAGTAGGCCCGGTGTATTCAGGCTCCACTTCCTCGACTTCCTCCACCTCCGGGGCGAAGGACTTCGGAAGCGTGAGTATAATCTCTCCGTCAACTTTGTTAACCTGGTTCGGTCTGAATACGGTCTGGGCCATTTTTTTCTCCTGAAATTTCAAGGCAGCCACAGGCCCCTGTCGGGGCCCATGACCACCCGCTTAATCAAAAACTATTCGACAAGCTCATCATCGCCGGAACGGGCAATGACGATTTCACCGCTGTCCTCGAGCCTACGGATGACAGAAACAATCTTCTGCTGGGACTCCTCAACGTCCTTCAAGCGGACAGGGCCCATGAACTCCATGTCTTCCTTAAGCATACTTGCGGCACGCTTGGACATATTGCGGAAAATCTTGTCCTGGACTTCCGTATCGACGGCCTTGAGCGCCTTCGCAAGCTCCTGCTG
>JAFSSU010000239.1 GCA_017450845.1 Treponema sp. | reverse complement strand
CAGCTGGGCAGGCTCAAGGCCGCGATCGACGAGGCGGGCGGCATCCTCTGCCTGACCGCCGACCACGGCAACTCGGATGACATGTACGAGCACGCCAAGGACGGCAGCGTGAAGAAGGACAAGGACGGCGAGCCCAAGGCCAAGACGAGCCACTCGCTCAACCCCGTCCCGGGCATCATCTACGACCCCGAGTACAAGGGCGAGTACGACAACACTAAGCTCAACGACGGCCTCGGTATCAGCTCCTGGCCGGCAACGCTGATGACGCTGATGGGCTACGTGCCGCCGACCGACTACGACAAGAGCATGGTCAACCTGAAGTAGGCAGCGGGGCCTGTTTCGAGAGTTTCGGCTTTTGGGACAGGCCCGATAATGGAGGGCTTTATATGTCTGCGGTAGAACTTCAAAATTTTGAAAGCCAGCTTAGTTTGCTGTCTTTTGCCGAGCGGCTCTCGATAATTGATTATCTGGTCAAGTCTATGCAAGACGCTCTGCAGTCAGATTCCTATGCTCAGAATCCGAAGAAAGATTGGGTTGATGACTTGTTTGCCCTGATGGACGCGCACCCCATAGATTCCAATGGGCAGAAATGGACCCGAGAGGAGCTTTATGAATCGTTTTTTCGCTATCCTGTACAACAGCATCAGGAGTAAACCCCGTATTCGACCCTGACCAAGGCATCCATAACTTCCTCTGCACCAAAACGAGTACCCAGCATATCAAGGGGGGTCTTGCCGTCCATCACGCTGTTTGCCCGCTTGAGCCAGAGTACGGCTTTTTCTTCCGAACCGAACACATCGCAGAATTTGCCCTGTTGCCGCTTTCCCGTAACTTTCTTTCCTGTATCTTGATTTTTCTCTAATCTTTTCCCTTGGCTTCCGATAATGACAGTAGAAGGTCAGTTTTTGATGACGCTGGCTGGCATTTGAGCCGCCCGCGCTGACCCCGGTAGGCCTTGCCTACCTATAGATTCTCATGGAGGAGGTCACGTATGTATAACAACGGAATAAGCCTGAACGCTGCTTCTTATAGGACGGTTTTTACTGCTGGCTCTTCATCCGGCAGGCTCTATGTTCCCGTAAAGCCCGGGATGGTGAAGTACACCCAGCTCGCCTATGTCCACGGCACTGCGGCCAAGGAGGGGCAGAAAACTGTCTCCCTGGACAAGATTCATATACTGAACACACTGATTGACCAGCTGGTCAGCATGAACAAGAAGGCCATATCGAAGGACGATGTGACCGGGCTGACCGACAACCAGAAAGAAGCCCTCATACAGGGCTACGAGGAGCAGATCCACGCGGCCATCGCGCAGGCCCAGCAGCCCCAGACCTACGGGCTTGCGGGCCTTATGCCCGAGGCCGGCGCGCTGGTCAACATAACGGCGTAAGACACGCCGTTGCTCACGGCGCAAAGCGAAACTCACGGTATGCTCGCAAGACGGGGGACTTTTCCCCCGTTTTTATTTCCCCTGCTTTCCTATCCAGATGACTGCGCTTGAGAGATATTACCAGAAATTCGACGAGGGGCACCGGCTCCAGACCCGGCACGGGCAGGTCGAATTCCGAGTCAGCATGAAATACATCCACGACTTCATCCCGGCAGGGCAGAAGCTCCGCATACTCGACCTGGGGGCGGGGACGGGGGCGTACTCCGTGCCGCTTTCCCGGGAGGGACATTCCGTGACCGCCGTGGAGCTGGTGGGGCGGAACCTCGCCGCGCTGGAGGCCAGGCACGAGAACGTCAACTGCTGGCCGGGCGACGCGCGGGACCTGCATTTCCTTCCTGACGGAAGCTTCGACATCACCCTGCTCTTCGGTCCCCTCTACCACCTGCACGGCGACGAGGACAAGCTCGCTGCCTTCTCCGAGGCGAGGCGGGTGACCAAGGCGGGCGGCATGATTTTCGCCGCCTACGTGATGAACGAGTACAGCGTGGTGACCTACGCCTTCCGCCAGCACCATGCGGGGGAGCTTCTTGGGAAAGGAAGGCTGTCCGGAGATTTCCACACGATAGACGGGGAAGGAGACCTCTACAGCTACGTCAGGCTGGAGGACATAGACCGCCTGAGGGAAAAAGCGGGGCTTGAGCGGGTGAAGATAATCGCCGCCGACGGCCCCGCCGACTACATCAGGCGGGAGCTGAACGAGATGGACGGGGAGGAATTCGAGGCCTTCGTCCGCTTCCAGATGGCGACCTGCGAGCGGCCCGAGCTGCTCGGGGCGAGCTCGCACATCGTGGACATCCTGCGGAAAAGCTGACCCCTCCCCGAGCCCTAGCTCCGGAACATGAACTTGCCCGCGACGGTCTTCGCCGTCTCGACCAGGACGTAGATGACTTCCTGCAGGCCGCCCGGGGTCACGAGAATCCAGACCAAGAATCCGACTAGGATGAGCGCGAGGAGGGCAAAGAGGATGACCCTCTTCATCGGGAACTTCTTCTGCCGGAAGGGGTCGTAGCTGTCAAGCCGGGACCCCGCGGGGCGGACGGGCAGGGCCGTCAGCGTGGAGCCGAGCGGGATGTTTATCCTGACGTTGCCGTTGACCGCCCAGCCGGACGCGTCGAGTATCGGGGCGATGTTCCTCTGCCTGAGCTTGAACCATGCGATCAGCATGGACGGCAGGGATATGGCGAGGACGATTCCGACCACCCCGAGCGGAATCCACCAGCCCAGGCCCAGGAAGGCCTGCAAAAGGCCTCCGACCACGGTCGCTATGCCCGTGAAGGCGACGCTTATGGCGGCGACCGTCCCCACGTCGGTCTTCTTGGTGTTTGCGACGCTGCTCGTAGCGGCGGCGGCGGCATCCTTGGGTTTCTCCACCGCGCCCGCCATCTTGTCCGAGACCTTGCTCTCCGCGCTGGCGGCGGACTTGGCGAGCTTCTCCTGGATCAGGCGGGCAAGCTTCTTGTATGGGCTGAAGAAGGCCTCGCGGATGCTGACCGGGTTATCCACGATTTTGGTCACCGTCGCGTCCCAGTCGTTCCCGTCCTGATCGTAGAACAGGCCGTTCCTGCCCACGATGATGTTGTCGTTGCTCCCCGCGCTGAGCAGGGCGGCTATCTGCATCTTCTGCCCGGTCTCCTTGCGCTCGCAGTCGCAGTACATAAGGTAGCACTGGGAGAGGGGCGACATGGCGGCGTGCTTGGCCGCGTCGGTCACGCGGAAGCAGAGGTCGCAGGAGCGTCCGTCTATGTAGAGGGTCCCGCACTGGAATACGGCGGGCTTTTTGGGGTCGTAGAAATCCTCGAAGGAGACGAAGTTCCTCAGCAGCCTGACGAAGTCCCTCCGGTAGAGGATCATCTTCTTGAGCTCCACGGTCGCGGGGGCGACGGGCGGGACCTTCGCCTCCTCGTCCAGCTTCTCGCCGATCAGCTTCTCCGCATCCGAGGCGAGAATCCCGCTTATCCTCTCCATGCTGAGGGAGGCGGCGGAGTTCTCCGGGCGGGATGCGTACCATTCCATGTAGGGGGCGAACTTCGACTTTATCTTGAGCCAGCCCTGCCTGGTGATTGACTGCCCCTTGACCCCGTAGACCTTGTTGACGACGAGCTCAGCGAAGGCGCGTATCCTGTCCTGCCAGACAGGGTTCACGGAAGAGTCGAGCGGCAGGGGGGCATCCGCAGTGCAGCTTGCAAGGGGCAGGGATTCCAGCCGCCCTGGCAGCTGGCTCTCGTCCGCCTGCCCTACGACGGACTCCTCCTCCTTCTTGTGCAGGGCATCCGCTATGCCGCCGTCGTAGGATGACAGGGAGCAGCGGAGGAAGAAGTCGTCCACCTTGGCCTCGACGGCGCGGAAGGCAGCGGCGGCCGCATCGGTCTCGTCTCCCAGGAAGAAGATGTCAGCCTCTTTCTCCTTTGCCTCCTCCCGCCATTTCTGGATGGCCCTGAGGTCGTCAAAGAAGGCTTTGAGTCCGTCCCGGTCGGTGCCCAGGGACTTGCTGATGTCCTCCTTGCCGCCCGTGCACGCGACGATGTCCTTTATTACGCCGGACGCGAACTCGTCCTGCACCGCCTCGGGGGGCAGGATTCCGTCGCCGTTCAGTACCGAGGGCGAGAAGAGCTTGTCGCTCCCCCCTATGTCGTCCAGGCCGATCGCCGCCGCATCTCCCTTGCCCAGGATCTCGAGGATGCTCCGGGCGGACTCCGCCGGGGAGTGTCCCGACGCGAACGCCTCGTCCCCGAGCGCGTCCAGGGGAATCGTGTCTCCCCCGGTCATGATGACCTCGGGTTTCCTGAAGTATTTCCTGATGTATTCGACCGCCTCAAGGATTTCCGGGATGCGGACCCTGCCGTCCTTGTCGCTGTCGAGCAGCTCCAGCGTCTCCTGGCTGAATTCCAGCCCGGTCACGGGGCATGAGAGCGCGACCCAGAGCTTGGGGTCGAGCTTACCCAAATTCAGCACGTCTTCTATAGATGAAATCTGCAGCTGAACCAAACCGCCGGTCTGAACGAAGTTCCACGTATGACCGCCGTCGTTTACCTTTCTAGTCTTCATGCAAAGAAGTCTATTCCAAACCGGAAGGATTGTCAAACCGAGAGGGAGGGGCCTAGGGCATTTATCGAACGGAGAAGAGAAGATTCATGAGCTGCCCCATCACCTCCCTGTCGTGCTCGCTTGAGGACTCAAGGAAGTTGATGAGTGGGCTGTATTTATGGAAGAGGGTCTTTTCCTTTTCGGGCAGGGAACAGCCGTCTGCGGCAGTCTCCATATCCAGCAGGTATTCGAGCGTCACGTTCAGGCTGTGGGCTATCCTTAGGGCCAGGTCGGCGGAGGGAACGCTTTTTCGGGCAATTCCCTTCGATATATAAGAGTCAGGGAAGCCCGCCTTGTTCGCGAGTTCTTTCCGGGGGATTCCCCTGAAGCTCAGTTCCTCATCAACCTTTTCCCAAAAACTGCTCATAGGAAAAATTTAAAGGCTATAGGTATTTAGGTCTTGAAAAACATACCAAAAGGTATTATATTGACGGCAAAACTGACAAAAGGTAAAAACGTGACTGCGATTTGTACCAAAAGGGAAGATAGCGGCCATAGGAAAAGGAAATGCTCTTCAACTCTTATATCTTCATCCTGCTGTTCCTGCCGCTGTGCCTGACAGGATACTTCGCGCTGAACCATCTCGGGAAGCATCGCACAGCCCAGGCTTTCCTGCTCCTTATGTCCCTCTGGTTCTACGGCTACTTCAACCCGATGTACCTGCTCGTCATCGCCTTCAGCGTGCTTGCCAATTATGCAGCCTACCGGCTTCTGAGGCGGAGGAAAAGCCGGATTGTCCTCGCCGCAGGGTTGCTCACGGACATCGGCCTGCTGTTTTATTTCAAGTACACGGACTTTTTCATTGCCAGCGTGAACGGGGCGTTCAGCACGGATTTCAACCTCCTGCATGTCGTGCTGCCGCTGGGGATAAGCTTCTTCACGTTCCAGCAGATATCCTTCCTCGTGGACTCCTGGCGGGGAGAGGTCCCTGACTACGGTTTCTTGCATTATGCCTCATACGTCTGCTATTTCCCGCAGCTCATAGCGGGGCCCATCGTGACTCATGACGAGCTTATCCCGCAGTTTATGGACGAGGAGAAGAAGAAGCTGGACTGGGAGAACCTTGCGAAAGGCATCTATGTCTTTACCCTCGGGCTTTCCAAGAAGGTGCTGCTTGCGGACGTGTTCGGCAAGGCTGTGGACTGGGGCTATTCCGTCTGGCCGGATTTGTACACTGCGGAAGCCCTCATCGTCATCTTCGCCTACAGCTTCCAGATTTACTTTGACTTCAGCGGCTACTGCGACATGGCTTCAGGAATCGCGAAGATGATGAACATCGACCTCCCCGTCAATTTCAACTCGCCCTACAAGGCCCTGACAATCATGGAATTCTGGGACCGCTGGCATATCACGCTGACCCGATTCCTGACAAAATACGTCTACATCCCGCTGGGTGGCAGCAGGAAAGGGGCCTTGCGGACCGGACTGAATATCCTCATTGTCTTTTTTGTCAGCGGCTTCTGGCACGGGGCGGGCGTAAGCTTCATCGTGTGGGGATTGCTCCACGGCATCTTCTCCGTGATGACGCGGAGGCACAAGGCCTTTTTTGATGCCCTGCATCCCGCCCTGAACTTTATCCTTATGTTCGTGTTCCTCAATGTGACCTGGGTGTTCTTCCGCGCAGACACATGCTCGCAGGCCCTCGGAATCTTCCGCAGCGTGCTGAACCTCCGATTCCGGGAGTTTCCTCCTGAGCTTGTCAATTGCTTCAGGATGCCGGAGATAGACCTTGTCCTCGGCAGCCGTATCGTGGAGGGAATGCATTTCTCGGCCTCCACGCTGCGGAGGCTGAAAGGAGTTCTGTTCTTTATGCTTGCGTTCCTGATTGTCCTTGGGGGCAGGAACACGCAGGAAAAGATGCGCTGCTTCGCGCCCACGAAAGCCAGGCTCTGCAGCACTGCCCTCCTTATGGCGGTGTGCATCTGCAGCTTCTCTGGGATAAGCATCTTCCTGTATTTCAATTTTTAGCAAGAGGCGGTCCGTACATGAAATCCTGCAAGTCTTTTGTCATTGCATTCGTTGCCCTCGTCCTGCTGCTGCTTGCATCCGCAGGGGCTGTCGTTGTAATCGTTGACCCGTATTTCCACTATCATAAACCGTTGGAAGGCTTGTTCTATGAGCTGAACAATGAGAGGAGCCAGAATGACGGCATTACCAAGCATTTTGATTATGATGCCATCATCACGGGAACAAGCATGACGGAAAATTTCAAGACCTCCGAGGCTGACAGGATTTTTGACGCGCGGTTTATAAAAGTACCGTATTCGGGAGCAAGTTTTAAGGAAATAAACGACAACCTGAAGGTCGCGTTCACTTACAACAAGAAACTCCGGATGGTAATCCGCAGTCTGGAGCCCAACTTCATCGCACGCGACAAGAACTGGATGCGGATTGACCAAGGGAACTACCCGACTTATCTCTATGACAAGAATATCCTTAATGATGTCAGTTATGTCTTCAACAGGGAAGCATTTTCTGTCTGTGCGTTTATAGTGTACAATTCCATCAGGACAGGAATAAGCGGCTGTACGGATTTTGACAGATATAGCAACTGGATGAAGGTGTTCACATTCGGGAAGGAAGCTGTTTTTTCTTATAAGGGGGAAGAACGAGAATGTTTCTCCGAACCGGAAAAGCAAGTCCCGCTGTCGCAGAAGGATTTGCAGAATACAATAGAAAACATAACACAGAATGTGACCGCACTGGCTCAGGAAAACCCGCAGTGTACTTTCTTCTATTTTTTCGCTCCGTACAGCATCGTGTTCTGGGGCCGTTTATATGAGACAGGGACGCTGGAACAGCAGCTTGAGATTGAGAGGACGACGATAGAACTTATCCTCTCTTGCGGGAACATAAGGCTCTATTCGTTCAACACGGAGTTCGACCTCGTCACGAACTTGGACAATTATAAAGACTTGTCACATTACGGCGAGTGGATAAACAGCCTCATGCTCGAATACATGAAGGAAGGACGGGGGTTGCTGACTAAGGACAATTACCTTGACTACCTCGCGAAGGAGAAGGAATTCTACCTGAACTTCGACTACAATTCCCTGTTCGTTGAGTAAACCGGTCCTAACGCATGCTCCCGTATACCTGCCAAGACATTGAGAATGAGTCTGTGCTTTTACCCTCATATCTCACCCTTTCATCTCACTCCTTTTTTATTGACAAATAGCTCGACACCGCTTATAATCGTATTTGTCAATATATAAGCTGACAAATCAACCAGCAGGAGGCGGGATATGTATGGTATGAAATATGACGTTGACACGGCGGCAAAACTGCTGTATGCGTTCGTGCCGATAAGCCGGCTGAACAAGGGCGAGACCGGGAAGGTGATTGAAGAGGTGAAGGCCGAAGGTATCCGCGTCATCGTGAAGAACAATGTCCCCGAATGCGTGATGATTTCGGTGGAGGACTATGACCGGCTGGCAAAGACCGCCTCCCGGCCCGTGCGGATTATCCAGAGCAAGGAGGCCGAGGAGAAGCGCAAGGCCTTTATCCGGCGGATCCGCCAGAACGTCCCGCCGCCGATTCCGCCTTCCACAAATCTTGCCAGGAAGCTGGTTATGGACGAAATAGGACCGATTGACGTGGACGAGGATGCGGTGAACGAACTCCGGAGGCTGGGCTGATATGGTTCTGATTGACTCAAATGTGCTTATAGACTATTTCCGCTCACGGGAGTCCGACCTGGCAAAAAAAATCGATTCGATGGAAATCGCTCTGTGCGGGGCTGTGCGGACTGAGCTCCTTCAGGGGGCACGGTCAGAGGACGAGATAGACGAGTACCTTAAGGCGTTCAGGACGTTTGGCAACCTCCCCAACGATGAGTATGACTGGGAGGGTACGGGCTTCCTCCTTCAGACGCTCCGCCAGAACGGCATACGGATTCCGCTCGCGGATGCGCTGATTGCGTTCACCGCCATCAAGTACGACGTCCCCCTCTGGACGCGCGACCAGCACTTCAAATTCATACAGGGACTGTACCCCGAGCTGTCGCTCTACGAGGGATAGGGGTGCGGACGCTTTTCTTCCCCGCCCTTGACAAAGCAAGCCGTAAAAGGGAAAATTGCCTCGTATGATAAAGGCAACAGGATCACAGATAATCATCAAGCTGCTGGAGCTTGCGGGAATCAAGACCGTCGCGGGCATTCCGGGAGGCTCCATTCTCCCCCTCTATGACGAGCTGGGCCGCTCGTCCATCCGCCACGTCCTCGTCAGGCAGGAGCAGGCGGCGGGCTTCATCGCGCAGGGCATGGCGCGTTCCACGGGCATTCCCGCCGTCTGCATGGCGACGAGCGGGCCGGGAGCGATGAACCTGCTGACCGCCATCGCGGACGCACGCTGCGACTCCGTGCCTATCATCGCGATTACGGGGCAGGTGAACACGGCGATGATTGGGACCGATGCCTTCCAGGAAGCGGACACATTCGGCCTTTCATTCCCCATAACCAAACATTCGATGATGGTCAAGAACGCGAAGGACCTGCTGACTGCCATCCCCCTCGCCTTCTCCATCGCGACGAGCGGGCGGCCCGGCCCCGTCCTGATTGACGTGCCGCGCGACGTGCAGCTGCAGGCCGTCGAGTTCGACGCATGGCCGGACGCAGGCTGCTTCCACAGGAAGGGAACCGCGCACCGGCTGGCCCGCTACGCAACCCCCAAGGAAGAGGTTCCTTCCATTATACAGGCGTTGGCGGAGGCCCTTGCGGAGGCCGGGAAGCCTGTCCTCTACCTGGGCGGCGGATGCAATACCTTCAGGGCGGCCGAAGTCATCGGCGAGTTCCTGAAAGGCTACGAGGCGGCGGTCGTCACGAGCCTGATGGGAATCGGTGCCGTACCACGGAGCTATGAGAACAACTTCGGCATGGTCGGAATGCACGGATCCTATGCCGCAAACCGCGCCATGCACGACGCGGACCTGGTGCTTGCCGCCGGAGTCCGCTTTGACGACCGGGCGACCGGGGCGGTGGCAAAGTTCTGCCCGAATGCGAAAATCCTCCATATAGACATAGACGCGGCGGAGATAAACAAGATACTGCCAGCCGCAATATCTCTCGTCATGGACCTGGAGGAGGCCTTCCCCCTGCTGACGGCTGAAGTCAGGAAGCTGCCGGCCGGCGCTGCCCGCTCCAAAGGCGATGAGCGGGGCAAGTTCCTCTCCTTCCTGCGGAAGACATACGAGGAGACCGAGAGCCTGGTCCTGGGCCGCAAGCAGGGAATCCCGGAAGAGTCCGTGAACCCCCGCGCCTTCATCCGCGGCATCCCGGAAGAGGCGGAACGGCAGGGCGTGAAGCCTGAGGACATCATCGTGACGACGGATGTAGGACAGCACCAGATGTGGTCGGCCCAGTACTACCCGGTGGAGAGGGCCCGGCAGTTCCTGACCTCCGGCTCGCTCGGCACGATGGGATTCGGTCTTCCGACGGCGCTCGGGGCGGCGATGGCGAACCCCGGCAGGCGCGTCGTCTGCTTTACCGGCGACGGCAGCATCCTGATGAACATACAGGAGCTTGCGACCCTTGCCGAACTGAACCTGGACGTGACAGTGGTGCTCTTCAAGAACGGTTCGCTAGGCATGGTGCGCCAGCAGCAGGAATACCTCTTTGAGAAGAACTACAGCGCGAGCATCTTTGAGAAGGTGCCGGACTTCCTTACCGTCGCGAAAGGATTCGGAATCGACGCGGTAGACGCGGTTGCCGACAGGGACTGGGCGGCGAAGGCATTCGCGAAGGGCCCCCACCTCGTGCTGGTCAGCATCTCGATGGAAGAGAACGTGCTGCCCTTCGTGTCCGCGGGGCGGGCGAACATAGACGCGATACGGGACTAGAAGCATGAAGTTCATCTCCTGGAACATAGACTCGCTCAACGCCGCCCTGACCGGGGACTCCGAACGCTCCGGCCAGTCCCGCGACGTGCTGAATCGCATTGCGGACGCACAGCCCGACTTCAT
>JAFSSU010000238.1 GCA_017450845.1 Treponema sp. | reverse complement strand
CGCGTCCTTGAAAAACTGCACGTCGCCGAAGTTGATGATTTGCCGGAGGGCGGTATGGGAAAGGAATCGGCGGAGTTCCTTTCCGTAATCAACGAGCATCCACTTGTTCGGCATGATGAGCGACAGGCGGGCTATCTCCGTGCTGTCCTCGTTGATGTCCACGCCGAAGAGGTTGTTTTCCAGAATCGCGTTGTCTATGTTGTCAAAGTAGAGCTCGCCGGGATACAGGGTCATCCAGTACTTTTCCACCAGCCCGTGCTCCGCACGCAGGCGCTTGAGCGCGGCGTTCAGGAATGCCCCGCTGCCGCATGCCGGGTCAAGGATTTTGAGCGACAGGAGCCACTCGCGGTAGCCCTGGAGCCGCGCGTCCAGTTCGGCAAGGCGGGCGGCCGCCTCAGCCTTCTGCGTTTTGCCCCGCCCGCCGTGTCACCGTTCGCAAGGCTTTCCTGCACCTCCTCGATTTCGGTCAGGGAATTCTCGAATATCCGCCCCAGGATGTCCACGCTTATTGTACTCGCGAAGTCGTAACCGGCAAGGCGCGCCGTGTGGGATTCAAGCACTGCGTCTCCGGCCTGTATTCCGTCCAGCAGCTCGTCCGCCTTGAACAGTCCGCCGTTGTAGGCGAACACGTCCTTCGTGTGGTCGTCCTCGTTGACGTAGCCCGTGTCTATGCGGCGGAAGAAGTTCTTGAAGAACTCGTAGAGGGGCTGGCCGTAGCCCATCTTCCGGAGGGTTTTCCAGTCGTGCAGGATGCCGAGCGATGAGTTTGCGGGGAGCAGGCCCCTGTCCTCGGCAAAGAGGATGAAGAGGATGCGGTCCAAAAGCTTCTGCGTCTTTTTGAACAGGAGCAGCTTGTCTGTGCCGGGGTTGTTCGCCACAAGGTCGTCGAACAGCTCGCGTTTGAATGCGGAGTAGTCGGCGTAGAATTTGTCCGTGATTTCCTTCTCGTCGCTCACGGTCTCCCGCTTGAGCCTGAGCGGGATGTCCGCCGTGACTGAGGGGAGCGGGAGCCGTCAACGGTGTCGGGCGACACACCGTCTTGTGTCGGGCGGCACATCGTCTTGTGTCGGGCGGCACATCGTCTTGTGTCGGGCGGCACATCGTTTTGTGCCGGGCGACACATCGTCTTGCGTCGGGCGACACAGCATTCCTCGCTTGCAATATTCGTGCAATAGTGGTAAAGTGGCTTTAATAGAGGTAAACGACATGGCAAAGAAAGATTTAGATTGGGGAAACCTGCCTTTCGGCTACATGGAGACGGACAAGAGCTTCGTGTCCAACTGGAAGGACGGTTCATGGGATGAGGGTCAGCTGACAAGCGACCACAGCATCACGATCTCAGAGTGCGCCGGTGTCCTGCAGTATGCCCAGACCTGCTTTGAGGGGCTGAAGGCCTACACGACGAAGGACGGAAGCATCGTTACCTTCCGCCCTGACCTGAACGCCGCCAGGATGAAGGACTCCTGCGAGCGGCTTGAAATGCCGGTATTCCCGGAGGACCGCTGGGTCAAGGCCGTCCTGGACACGGTAAAGGCCAACCTTGACTGGGTACCGCCATACGGTTCCGGCGCGACCCTCTACATCAGGCCCTATATGTTCGGCTCCAGCTCCGTCATTGGCGTAAAGCCCGCCGCCGAATACCAGTTCCGCATCCTCGTCACCCCGGTCGGCCCCTACTTCAAGGGCGGAGTCAAGCCCATCACAGTCCGCCTGTCCGACCTGGACCGCGCCGCCCCCCACGGGACGGGCGACATCAAGGCCGGCCTCAACTACGCGATGAGCCTGCACAACATCATGGACGCGCACCGGGCGGGCTTTGCCGAGAACATGTACCTGGATCCGGCAAGCCATACGTATATAGAAGAGACTGGGGGAGCCAACATCCTCTTCGTCACCAAGGACGGGAAGCTGGTCACTCCCAAGTCCACTTCCATCCTGCCTTCCATCACCCGCCGCTCGCTCGTGCAGGTCGCAAAGGATTACCTGCACATCGAGGTGGAGGAGAGGAAGATTCACAAGGACGAGCTCAAGGACTTCCAGGAGTGCGGCCTCTGCGGAACGGCAGCCGTCATCTCCCCGATCGGACGCATCGTCGATCACGGGACGAACATCGACCTGCCCTCCGGCATGGACAAGATCGGCCCCGTCCTGGGCAAGCTGCGCGAGACCCTGACGGGAATCCAGATGGGGGACGAGAAGGCTCCCGACGGCTGGATTTACAAGATAGCGTAAGATTTCACAAAAGGGCTTCGCATGGACCTTCCCGCTCTCAGAAAGTCAATCCTTGAGAACACCCGGCTGTCCTTTGCCCGCTCAGGCGGCAAGGGCGGCCAGAACGTCAACAAGGTAAGCACAAAAGTCCATGCGGAGCTTCCCTTTGACCTCATCAAAGGGCTCAGCGAACAGGAGCTTGGGGCCGCACGGCTCAAGCTCGATTCCATCATAAACAAGGACGGCTGCATCTCCATCTCGGTCGATGACGAGCGCGACCAAGCCCTCAACAGGGGCATCGCGTTCAGCCGCCTGGAAGGGAAAATCATACAGGCTTCCCGCATATCCCCCCGCCGCAAGAAGACCAAGCCTGGCCGGGCCGCCAAGGAGAGGCGGCTCAAAGCAAAGAGGCTCCGAAGCGAGATCAAGTCAAGCCGGGCGGGAAGCCGCGGCATTTCGTTCTGATATTCGGGACAGACAGCTATTCCACGTTCTTGGCCTGCTCTCGGATGTTCTCAAGCGCATCCTTGGCGGTGACCACAATCTGGCTGATTTTTGCGAACTGGTTCTTGCTGCCGATGGTGTTGACCTCGCGGTTGGCCTCCTGGCAGAAGAAGTCTATCCGCTTGCCGGGAAGGGGGTTCGTGCTTATCTCGTGGCGAAGTGCCTCCAGGTGGCTGGACAGCCTGACGAT
>JAFSSU010000237.1 GCA_017450845.1 Treponema sp. | reverse complement strand
TGTCTTTTGGTTATTAAATATACTGTTTTAGGTAATAATCTTATCGCTGATCAGCGTAACTACCCGGCTTACTTTCCTTTTTTATGGCTTTTATGGTATATTTTAGAAGAACATGAAATTTACCCTGCTGATTATAGACGACGAGAAAAACATCCGCGAAGGGCTGGCCGCCAACTTCGAGATGGAGGACTACAACGTCAAGACCGCCTCCAACGGGGCGGACGGCCTCAAGCTGATTGAGAAGGGAGACATAGACCTCGTCATAACCGACCTGCGCATGCCCGGAATCTCAGGCGAGCAGGTGCTTGCCAAGGTGACTGCCGAGACCCCCGGCATACCGGTCATCATCCTGACCGGGCACGGCTCCATCGACAGCGCGGTGGACGCTATGCGGCACGGGGCCTACGACTTCCTGACCAAGCCGCTCAACCTGGACCAGCTGGGCATGATCGTCAAGCGGGCGCTGGAAAGCCGCGAGATGAAGGTCCAGCACGAGCAGCTCAAGCAGGAGCTTGCCGACACGTCCTCGCTCAAGGAGATGATCGGGAAATCCGCCGCCATGCAGCGCGTGCAGGAGATGATCCGCAAGGTCGCCCCGAGCAGGGCGAGCGTCCTGATCACCGGCGAGAGCGGCGTGGGCAAGGAGCTGGTCGCCAACGCGATTCACAATCTGTCCCCCCGCAAGGACAAGAGCTTCATAAAAGTCCACTGCGCCGCCCTGAGCGAGACACTGCTTGAGAGCGAGCTCTTCGGCCACGAGAAGGGGGCCTTCACCGGGGCGGAGAAGATGCAGAAAGGAAGGTTCGAGCTTGCCCACGGGGGGACGATTTTCCTGGATGAAATCGGTGAGATAAACCCGAGCGTGCAGATAAAGATTCTCCGCGTCTTGCAGGAAAAGAAATTCGAGCGGGTCGGGGGCGAGCAGACGATAGAGGTGGACGTGCGAATCGTCGCAGCAACCAACCGCAACCTGGAGGAGGAGGTCAAGGCGGGGAGGTTCCGCGAGGACTTGTATTACCGCCTGAACGTCGTCCATATACAGGTCCCGCCCCTCCGTGAGCGCAAGGACGACATCCCCCTCCTGATGGCGGGTTTTCTTGACGAATTCAACAAAGATAACGACAAAACGATAAAGGGGCTTAGCAACAAGGCGAAGGCCGCGATGTTCCGCTACGCCTGGCCCGGCAACATCCGCGAGCTGCGCAACTGCATGGAGAGCGCGGTCGTCATGTGCTCCGCTGACGAAATCAGCGAGCAGGACCTGCCGCCCTCAGTCTCCGCGTCCGCAGGGGCAGGCGGAGGAGAGAACAGCGTGAGCGTTCCCCTCGGCGTGACGCTGGACGAGGCCGACCGCCTTGTGATCGAGGCGAACCTTGCCGCCAACAAGGGCAATAAGAGCAAGACGGCGGAAATCCTGGGGATTGGCCGCAAGACCTTGCAGCGCAAGCTGACCGGAGGAGGCGATGATGGCGGGGATGTATGAGAAACTCGGCGACCTCCTCAACGAGACGCTGGAGGCGGGGCACGTCAAGTTCGTCCACATAGAGCGGGAGGAGCCGGTTCAGGACGAAAAGCCTGGGCAGAAAGGATCTTCCGGGGCTGGAGGGCAAACTGCCGGCAGTCAGTCCGCTGAAAGCCAGCCCGGTGAGCGAAAAGACGATGCGGACTTCGCCAGGTCTTTTTACCAGGCCGAGACCGAGGCGGAAAGGCGATACTTCAGGACGAGCCGGGGCTATCGGAAAGAAGACAGTGGCAGTTACCGCCGCGTCATCTACCGGCGGATTACCCCCGAGCTTGAGAAAGCCTTCGCCCTGCTCGGACTGGAAAACACGACGGACAAGGAGGCCGTAAAAAAGGCATACAAGGAGAAACTGCTCTACTATCATCCTGACCGTTATGCGGGCAAGGATGTCATGGAGAAGGTCGCGAACGACAAGACAAGGGAAGTCGTTGCCGCCTACCGGCTTATAATGGAAACCATCGGATATGAATGATTTGACGAGAGAAAGCCTGAGCTATTTTGGCCTGTACGCGAAGATGTTCCGGGCAAAGAAGAGGCTTGTCCCGGAATACCTGTCCTTCGGGCAGGACAAGGACCAGTACATCCTGTACTATGAGCCTGATGAGGCGGCTGGAGCCGGAACGACCATAAACGGGAAGACGGTCCTCTGGGTTCACGGCGGTGGCTGGAACGCGGGTTCGCCCAAGTTCTTTGATTTTGTCGGCCAGCGCATCGCAGGGGCAGGATACCCCTTTATCTCACTCGGTTACCGGCTTTCGCCGAAAAACAAATACCCCGTCCAGATAGAGGATGTCTGCGAAGGCTACAAGGCAGCCCTCGCTTTTCTGCGAGGCAAAGGAATTGCCAGCCCCCGGATCGTTGTCTCCGGCTCTTCCGCAGGTGCCCACCTGTCTTCCATTTTGTGCTACGGCCAGAGCGTTCAGGCAAAGTACGGAGTTGACCTTTCGAATGTGATCGGCTACATCGGAATCGGCGGGCCCTACTGCTTTCTGAAAAATCAAGGCTGGGCCCTGCGGACGCTCCTGAAGCAGCTCTTTGCGGAGGGCTACGAAAGGACACAGGGCGAGCCGTGCACCCTTATGGAAAAGAGCGGGATTCCCATGCTGCTGATTCAAAGCGAGCATGACGGGCTTATCGATTACTCCTGCGCAGTACGTATGGCAGAAAAGGCCGACTCACTCGGGAACCGCTGCGAGCTGTATCCGGTTACGGGGAAAAGGAACACACATTCCTGGTATACTGCGGGGATGTTCCTTGAAACAAGGGAAGAAAACACGACCCTTGACAAATTCTTCAGCTGGATAGAAGGACTGTGAGCTATGGCAGAAATTTCTTTGATACTTTCGGATCTGGACGGAACCTTGTTCCATGATGACAAGACGATTTCTGCATACACCAAGCAGGTTATCGCAAAAGCCCAGAGGAAGGACATCCTCTTCGGTATATCCACATCCCGCGCCATGGTGAACGCCGTGAAATTCCTGGACGGAATCTCACCTGACATTTTCATAACGAACGGCGGAGGAATGGTACTGCACCGGGGCAAAAAGATATATTCCTGCGAGTTCTCTGTCAGTGAAGTACGGACCCTGATAGAGGCGACATTTGCGGTACTGGGAAACGACGCGGTGCTATCCGTTGACAATGAGGTCAGCCTGTATTCAAATTCAAAGGACGAGCTCGGCGACAAATTCTGGACATTCAATGAGTTCTCGGATTTTTCAGAGACGGGCATGAAGATATGCATACAGACGCTTGACCGGGAGAAAGTCGAGAAGATAGCCTCGGCCATCGGGATTGAGAACGTAGACTACCTTCCGGTCTCCGACATACCTTGGTACAAGCTGAGCATAAGGGAGCGACAAAGGAAAAAGCTATAGAGGCCCTGTGTACCTGCCTGAATATCCCGCCTGAAAAGATAGCCGCATTCGGGGACGACTTCAACGACATCGGCATGCTCAAGCTGTGCGGCAGGGGTATCGCAATGCAGAACGCGATAGCCGAAGTCAAGCAGGCCGCCAGCGAAATCTGCGCCAGCAACGAAAACGACGGCGTGGCAAGATGGATAGAGGAGCAACTGTAGCCCGGTTCCAGTCCGGCCGGTCACATTCTCGCCCGGCAAGTTCTGCCCGGCCCCTTCCGGCACACCCCTAGTCCCACCAGTCCTCGACCTTGAGCATGCTGGTTTCCTGCAAGGCCTGGTAGTCTGCGGTGTTGTGGGTGATGAGGATCATGTTGTTCGCGATGGCTGTCGCGGCAATCTGGGAGTCTTCCACCAGTGGCGTGCGTCCGGCTTTCATACATTTGGCACGGATTTCTCCGCAGATTTGGGATGTGAAGCTGTCATAGGGGATTATCTCATAATTCGCCCTTATGCCCTGAATGCAATTTCCGATGTACTGCTTCTTTCTCCCTTCCGGCAGTCTTTCATAGCCTTGAACGGCTTCCTGCCATACTGTCGAGCATATCGCGCACAGGCTTTCGTTTCTCAGAACCCTGTCTACCAGAGCTCTGTTCGGCTTCGGCTTTGAAAGCTCAGAGACAATATTCGTGTCAAGCAAATAAATCGCCTTCAACATATCATTCCGCCCATAGGTTAGCGATTTTTCTGTCATATTCCTCGCTCGGAAATTCCCTTTTCGGAAGGGGAAGACCGTCAAAGGTCGGATCCGCAAGGACATCCGCGTACTCTTCCTTCAACTTCCTGAGCTTCTCAAAGAAGCTTTCCTTCGGCTTCCGGCTCGCATAATCCTCCCAGCTGATGATGACCGCGACGGGCTTGTCATGCCTCGTCAGCTCGACCGGTTCCCCGCCCTCGGCTATCTTAACATAGGAAGAAAAGTTGTTCCTGGCATCATAAATCGTCGCCCTGCACATGTCGCACCTCCTGCTCGTATATGGCTAGTATCATGCATAATTAGCCAGTTATCAAGCAAATTCGGCGAAAAATTGGGCAATTTTTTGGGAATCTAGCCAGTTTACATCATGCATACGGGACCATTTGAAATAGCGGCTGCCTGCGTGATATACTGAAGCCAGCTATGCGGTATACGGTTGTTGTTTTTGACCTCGGTGAAACCCTCATGGAATACAAGGGAATGCAGCTGAGTTGGGACGGGTATT
>JAFSSU010000236.1 GCA_017450845.1 Treponema sp. | reverse complement strand
TAGTCCATGACATAAATGGGGTTCCGGCCGAGTACGCACAGAACCTGAACCTGAACCTGAACCTGAACATTGACAAAATCAGTGCGCTGGGATGGCGTCCTGCCGTCGGGCTTAAGGAGGCGTATTCTCGCATGATACGGTGGATGGAGCTGGAACGGAAAGAACGGGGGGAATCATGACGGCAGCAGCTGGCACGGAACAGGACGGCGGCCGCGAGATAGGCACGGAGGAGATAAAGGCGCGGGAGATGCGGCTCCTGACCGTGCTGCGGGACTGGTGCGCCGCGAAGGGACTGGCCATGTTCCTGTGCGGGGGTACCCTGCTCGGGGCAATACGGCACAAGGGCTTCATACCCTGGGACGACGACATCGACGTGTTCTTGCCCAGGCCGGACTACGAGCGGCTGAGGGAAATCTTCCCCCGGGAAGGGCTTCCCGGCGGCATAGCCCTGCAGGACTGGAGGCGGGAGGACGAGGACTTCTCATTTATCGTGCAGCCCTTCCTGCGCCTGGCCGACATGCACACCGTCCTGCACCGGCGGGGCTACCGCCTGCCTGACAGGGTGTTCATAGACATATTCCCCATCGACGGAATGCCTGACGGCGAGGCCGCCGCCCGCCGCCTCTTTGCTGCCGTCCGCCCCCAGCGGTACGTCATCTCCCAGTTCCACACGACCATAGGCCACCAGAGGAACCCCCTCCTCGCGGCCGTCAAGCTCCTGGCCCGCCCCCTCGTGACGGCGGGCGGCCTCAGGCGGGCGTGCGCGAGGATGGAGCGGACGGCCATGCGCTACGGCTGGGAGGAGAGCCGCGACGTGGGCGGCGTGCTCTGGGGCTACGGCCCGCAGGAGCGGCTGTCCAAGGCCGACCTTGAGCCAATGGATGTCGAGTTCGAGGGCGGCGCTTTCCCCGGTTTCAGGGGCTATGACCGTTACCTGTCGGGCCTGTACGGTGACTACATGACCCTTCCGCCCGAGTCTGAGCGGCAGCCTCACCATGAGATGGTGAAGTGCCTCGTGTATGGCGGGCAGGAGTCAAACGCATCGGCGGACGGTACAGAAGAATGAGAAGGAAGTACATAATCAACGGCAGGCAGCTTGTGGGCGAGCAGGCAGGAGTGCAGCGCTACCTGCATGAAGTGCTGAGGGAACTGGACGGCATTGCCCGCCCCGGCGAGATAAGGGTCGCCGTCCCGAAGGGCGCGGAGGATCTGCCTGCGTTCCGAAACCTTGAGTACGTCCCCCTGGGACATTTCCGCGGCATCCTGTGGGAGCAGCTTTCCTTCGCATTCTATCTTTTCTTGCATGGGATGAGGGGCGTGAACCTCTGCACGGCGGTGCCCCTGCTTTACCCCTTCGGGATAAACTCCCTTCACGACGTGATGCTCCGCCGCTACAGGGTCATGCGCTCAAGCCTCAAGCTTCCGTACCTTCTTCTGCTCAAGCTTGACTATTTCATCGTGGCAAAATTCAGCGAGAGGATCATAACCGTGTCCAACGAGAGCCGCAACGACATCTGCAACTTCTACGGTGTGCCCTGGGACAAGGTTGTTCTTGCAAGGAGTTCCTGGCAGCACATGGAGCGGATTAGCCCTGAGCGCCCGGAGCTGGGATTTGAGCTTGATGACGGAAAGTTCTATCTCGCGCTCTCCAGCAACAGGGCGCAGAAGAACTTTGTCTGGGTGGAGCGGGTGGCCGAGCGGAATCCCGGAAGCCAGTTTGTCATAGTGGGCGGCGGCGACTTCCAGCAGGACGTCGGCAGGCGGGAGTCTGGCGGCAACGTGCATTACACGGGCTACCTGCCTGACGCTAACATCAAATACCTGTACGAGAGGTGCAGGGCCTTCCTGTTCCCCTCGGTCGCTGAGGGATTCGGTATGCCCCCGATGGAGGCATTGAGCTGCGGGGCGAAGGTCGTCTGCTCTAGCTCCTCCTGTCTCCCGGAGATATACGGAAACTATGTGTATTATATCAATCCCTACGACTACGACGTGGATCTGGAAGCCCTGCTCTCGGAGAAAGTCTGGGAGCCGGATAAGCTGCTGTCGCGCTACAGCTGGAGGAGAACGGCGGAGACGCTGTACGCTCTGATACAATGACGGTGATATTCAAGATTCAAGGCGGAATGCCCCGGTGCGGGCGTTCCGCCTTTTTTTTCACCTGCCCCCTGTCCGCGCGAATTCACCCTGTTTTCCCGGCACTCCCCTTGTTTTCCCGGCACTCCCCTTGTTTTCCCGGCACTTCCCCTGTTTTCCCGGCACTTCCCCTGTCCGCCCCTGTTTCAGGCTGCTTTCGCCAGCAAAACAAGCTGATTTTGCGAGCAAATCAAGCTGATTTTGTCAGCAAAACAAGCTGATTTTGTCAGTAAACCAAGCTGATTTTGTCAGTAAACCAAGCTGATTTTGT
>JAFSSU010000235.1 GCA_017450845.1 Treponema sp. | reverse complement strand
TAGAAGCGGTCTTCAAGCTCCTTGTATGAAGCCTCGTCATTTGCCTTTGCGAGCAAATCTTCCACTTCCTTGCGGAAAGCCTCGTCCTTTTCTTCGGCTATGTATGCCTTTGCCCTGTTCAAAATCTCGTTCTTGTCCATAGAACCTATTATAGCACACAATCCAGTTTCCGTATAGTCTTTTATCCCTTTCAAGTGCCTTGTGCCGTGCAGTTATAAGTGCGGATGGCGTGCAGTTATAAGTGCGGATGGCGTGCAGTTATAAGTGCGGATGGCGTGCAGTTATAAGTGCAGGTGGCGTGCAGTTATAAGTGCAGGTGGCGTGCAGTTATAACTGAAGGATACCGTGTCTCCTGACCTTCCCCGGGAAATTGACTAGTTGCATTAAATAGCATATAATGGAAAGAAAGTGAACCGTTTGAAGAAAATTTTCCTTTACCGGGAGATGGTGGCAAGCCTGGTGCGGCGCGACCTGAAGGGGCGCTACAAGGGGTCGGTGCTCGGCTTCCTCTGGACTTTCATCAACCCGCTCCTGCAGATGCTCGTCTATACGCTCGTTTTTTCCGTCATAATGAAAAGCGGCGTGGATCATTACTATATTTTTCTCTTCGTCGCGCTTATCCCCTGGATATTCTGCTCGTCCTGCGTGAGCGGAGGGGCGGACTGCGTGTTCTGCTCCAAGGACCTGGTCAAGAAAATTTACTTTCCCCGCGAGGTGCTGCCCATATCGTTCGTGACGGCGGCCTTCATCAACATGCTGCTGTCCTACCTGGTCGTGTTCCTTGTCATCCTTGTGAGCGGCTTCGGCATCCGCTGGGGCATCCTTCCGTATTTGCTCCCGGTCGCCGTCGTCGAGTACTTCCTCGCGCTCGGCCTCTGCTTCCTTTTTTCTGCCCTGACCGTCTACTTCCGGGACCTTTTCTATTTCCTCGGCATACTGACGATGCTCTGGCAGTTCCTGACCCCGGTGATGTTCTCCCAGGACCGGGTCGTTGAGGCTCTGTCGGAACGTTCTCCCCTCCTGCTCAGGCTCTGGTACCTGAACCCGATGACCCCGGTCATAAACTGCTTCCGGGACGTGATGTACTACAAGCGGGTGCCCGACCTGACCATGCTCTCCTCCGCCGTCGGCTTCGGCATCTTTTTCCTTGCCGTCGGCTGGCTCGTGTTCGGCAGGCTGCAGAAGGGCTTCGCGGAGGTCATGTGATGCAGTCGGGGAACAACATAGAGGTCAGGGACCTGACCAAGGAGTTCAGGGTCCGGTCCGACAATTCGCTCAGTCTCAAGCGCCTGGTCCTCTTCGGCAAGGAAAAGGAATGTGCCAGCGAGTGCCACAAGGTGCTGAGGGGAATAAGCTTTGACGTGAGGCAGGGGGAGTCCGTCGCCCTGATCGGCAGGAACGGCTGCGGCAAGAGCACGACGCTCAAGCTCCTCAGCGAGATAATCTACCCCACGTCCGGCAGCATAGAGAAGCGGGGCAGGGTCTCCAGCCTGCTGGAGCTGGGGGCGGGCTTTCACCCGGACATGAGCGGCAGGGAGAACATCTACATAAACGCCTCGATTTTCGGCTTGTCCAAGAAGGAAATAGACCGGAGGCTTGACGGCATCATCGAGTTCTCGGAGCTGGGAAACTTCATCAACGTCCCCGTCCGCACCTATTCGTCAGGGATGTACATGCGCCTTGCCTTCTCGGTCGCCATAAGCGTTGACGCGGACATCCTTCTGGTGGACGAGATTCTCTCCGTCGGGGATGCCGCGTTCCAGGCCAAGTGCATGGCCAAGATAAACGAGATAAAGGCTGCGGGTACTACGATAGTGCTCGTGACCCACAGCATGTCCCAGGTGAACGACGTGTGCGACAGGGCCATCTGGCTGAACGACGGCCTGATTGCCGCGGAGGGGCCCTGCCGGGAGGTGACGGACCGCTACATGGACTTCATGACGGGCAGGAGCTAGGCGTGGATATATTCACTCCGCTCAGGATATTGAAGGGCAACCTGAGGGGGCTCAGGAACCAGATTCTCCTCTTTGACCGGAAGAGGCCTGCGGGCGAGAGAATCCTCTTCGTCGATGTCACGGAGACCCGCAGGCTGCACCAGCATTCCGGCGTTCCCCGGGTGACCAGGAGCGTGCTTGCGGAGCTTCGCGCGATGGAGCTGCCCTACAGTCTCGTGGAGGTATTCTCCCGTCCCCATCATGCGGGCTTTTACGTCGCAGACAGCGGCAAGCCTGTCCGTGTCGCCCCGGGCGACGTGTTCTTCGGGCTGGACCTGTCAAAATTCCTTACGCAGAAGAACTGGCTCTTCCTGGACAGGATGTACCGGAGCGGTATTCCCGTTTACTTCTACGTCCATGACCTCATCCCCATAAAGCACCCCGAGAACTGCACGCAAAGCGTCGTCCGGGCTTTCCCCAAGTGGCTCGCCACCGTCTCCCGCTACTCCGGGCTTATCGCCAACTCCCGCAGCACGAGGGACGAGTTCGCCGAGTACTTTGCCATGAAGGGCAGCAGGGCCTATAACGAGCGCATCCTCATAGATTTCGCGTATCCGGGGGCCTCGTTCCCCTCCAGCCTGATCCAGGGGCAGTCACGTCCCTGCCCCCTGCACAAGGAGGGGCCCCTCTCCTTCCTGTCCGTGGGGGCGATGGAGAAGCGCAAGGGCTATACCCAGCTTCTGGCGGCCTTCGGCATTTTGTGGGACAAGGGGCTTGACCTCAGGCTGACCATAGTCGGCCCCTCCTACAGGGGGGGAGGGGAGCTTGAGGATTTTATCCGGGGCAATCCCCGCTATGGCACGTCCCTCATCTGGCATGAGGGCTATGTCAGCGACAAGGACCTTGCCGCCATGTATGCGGAGAGCGACGCGTACATCTCCGCGAGCTACGCGGAGGGATTCGGCCTGCCCGTGACGGAGGCGGCGGCCTTCGGCTCTCCCCTGATTCTCCGCGACATACCGGTATACCGGGAACTGGGCGGGGACGGGGCTTTCTATTTCTCTGGAATCTCAGGAGATAGCCTTGCCTCTGCCCTGGAGCGGTGGATTGCGTTATATAAGGAAGGAAAAGTTCCGCTCCCCAATATCAAGTGGCGGAGCTGGCGGGACTGCGCCGGTGACATCTGCAGGATAATCCTGCCTGAATTCAGGGAAAGGGCCGCTGCGGAGCTGGCCCGGTCGGGAAAGAAGCGCTGCGATGTCTCGGTCATCATCGTCAATTACAACACCCGCGTCCTCCTGAGGGGCTGCCTTGCTTCGATATTCGAGATGAGCTCCGGGCTGGACTTTGAGGTCATCGTCAGCGACAACGGCTCGGTTGACGGGTCGGCGGAGATGGTCAGGAAGGATTTCCCCCAGGTGCTCCTGGTGGAGAACAGGGCGAACCTGGGCTTCGGGGCGGCGAACAACCGCGCACTGAACAGGGCTTCCGGCAAATATGTCTTCTATCTGAACAGCGATACCCTGCTTCTGAACAATGCCCTCAAAATCTTCTTTGACTACTGGGAGTCCCATCCGGAAGAGAACCTGGGGGCCTTGGGCTGCAACCTTACCTGGCCGGACGGCTGCTTCTGCCTCTCTTCCGGGGCGAGCAGGAACGGCCGCTTTGAGTCTGCCGCCGCATTCAGGAGGAACCAGCGCAAGCTGTGCCTTCGCTCCTACAAGATTGCGCTCAGGCACTACGTCTTCAGGCGGCCCCTCCGTCCCGTCAAGGACCTGGACCCGCCCGTGGGGAAAATCGTCGGGCCGGTCGGCTATGTGACCGGGGCCGATCTGTTCCTTTTGAACGATGCCAACGCCCACTTTGACGAGGACTACTTCATGTACTATGAGGAGGTGGACCTCCAGTATGCCCTTTCCTCCGCCGGGAAGAAGCTCTGCCTGATTGACGGGCCGTGCATAATGCACCTGGAGGGGGCCTCGTCGCCCAGGGGCAAATATGAGGTCAGGGACCAGACGGATTTCTCCAGGATACAGCTGAGCCTGTCCGCCATCCGCTTCTTCAGGAAGCACAAGCTGACAGGCCCGGTCTCCCTCTTTTTCATCAAGCTCTACACTGCCGTCCTCTGGCTCAATCCAATCGTGGTCAGGGATACGGGCCGCTACGTGCGCAGGCTGATAAGGCTTTAGGGGTGCCGTTCAGTCCCCGGCTGAAGCCTACAGGGTCATCCCGTCCAGTATGGACTTGAGCGACTTCAGCTCCTCGGCGGTCATCGTGACTCCTTTTCCCATCTTCTGGTGGTCTGGCGACCATGAGCGGATGTCGTATTTTGCGGGGCGGTCGCCCCAGGAGACCAGGTTGAGCTCAAGCCTCCAGCCTCCTTTCCCTTCGGAGATGACCTTCCTGTCGTTGTTGTCCGCGAAGTTGAACTTGAATGAATCATCCATAAAGTTGAGCTAACCTCCTTAACAATGTTTTGTTTATGGTGTATATTGGATATGATAACATAAAAGCCTGCATAGTGGAAGTTTAAACTGTAAAAATGCTTTGATGAACGACCGACAATCTATGTGGTATTATAGTTAAAACATGGGAGGAAAAATGACCAAGTTAAAGCGTCTCGCGCTCGTTCTTCTCGCGGCAAGTTCCCTGTTCTTAGTGGCATGTGGTTCTACCCCGAAAGATGATTCAAAAAATAGCGGTGGGGCAGGTTCTTCTTCGCAGTCACGCACCGGTTCCGGTATAGCCGGGGACGGCTCTGATTCTGGCTCAGGTTACGGTTCCGGCAACAGCCTTACCGATGATGACGGCTCCGGCAGTGGCAGGAACGGTTATGGCGATGACGATGACGGCTCCGGCGATGACGGCAGCGGTTCCGGTTCGGGCAGCGGCTACGGATACGATGATGACGAGGACGAGGAGTTCGACGAGAATACCGCGAAGAACTATAACGCCCTCTTCAGAATGATAGAAAAATCACGTGAAAAAGCGATTGATGCCGGCGCTGAGTATGATGACGCTACGTCGGACTTCTTCAGCGCGCTCGACGAGGAGTACCGCAGGCAGAGGGAGCTGGCCGAGTCTGAGGGAATCAGCCCCGAGATGACCAACATCCTCCGGCAGATAAACGCGGCCTATGAGGGCCTCGCGCAATACGAGGAGGCCAAGGCAAAGAAGAAGCTGATAGACGACAACGACTATGCCTCCAACAACCAGAGGGCTTATGACGAGGGCGCGGATCTCCTTGAACAGCTTGAGGAAATCATGGCGGACAGCGACAGCTTCTTTGAGGAGCTGAGGTCCGGCGACTCCGACGTGGGCACCCAGTTCCTGAACAAGGCGACGCGGGCAAACACCGACTTCACCAATGTTCTCAAGGCATCGGCAAACAACATGCGCACCGAGGCGTTCAAGGCCAAGAAGCAGGCTGACAGCGTCAAGGCCTCTGTCTCCCGCAAGGACGATTACGATGACGGCGTGTCCGAGTTCCGCGCCGGCGACTCCAACTACGTCACGGGCAGCATCGATGAGTCCATCGAGAACTATACGAAGGCGAGGGACATCTTTGCGACCCTCTACAAGGAGGTCGCGGCCGCCCGTGCCGAGGCCCAGAAGAAGATAAGCGAGGCCAAGAAGAAGGTCAACCACGCCTGGGGTGTCGCCGACGAGGCCGACAAGACCGACCCGCTGACCGAAAAGATTGACGGAATCGAGGATCACGATGCCAAGCTCCTTGAGGACGATGATTTCACGGATGCCGAGAACTCCTACGTCGAGATAGACGAGGAGCTGGATGACGATGGAGGTGACTTATGATGAAGAAGCTTGCGAGCGTCATCTTGGCGTTGTTTGTTTCGGGGCTTTCCGCCTTCGCTGTTACTTACAGTTATAAGGACAATGTATATCAGAAGCTGGCGGAGGAGTATGCGGTCAAGGCCGACAAGGCCTTGGACGCGGGCGACTACGACCTCGCTATAGAGTATTCGGAGAAGGCCGCGGAGAATGCCGCCCTTTCCGAGGAGTTCATCAGGAACATGCGGAAGAGGGCGGAGGCCGAGGCCCTGCTCGCGAAGGCCAAGGAACGGCTGGACTACGCGCGCAAGATCGGTGCGGACGAGAACTACCCGGTCGCCTTCAACGCGGCGTCAGATTACTATGATGAGGCGGTGGATGCCCTGGATTCCGAGGACTATGACAATGCCTCTTACCTGGCGCAGAAGGTCCTGGACACCTTGTCCGGCATAAAGGGCATGTACGGTCTGCCCAAGTTCTACATCGTGCAGCCGTGGGAAATCACGAGGGATTGTCTCTGGAACATCTCCGGGCGCAGCTACGTCTACAACAACCCCTGGCTCTGGGAGAACCTCTACCATGCCAACAGGGAGAAGCTGCCCGATCCGGACAACCCCAACCTGATCCTGCCGGGCATGAAGCTGGAGATACCGTCCATCTCGGGCGAGTACCGCAGCGGAACCTACGACCCCAAGCAGACATACGACACATACAGCCCGAACTACAGCCACAACAGGTAGTTTTGGGGTGCCCCCCGGAGAGAAAAGCCTTTCCGGGGGGCTTATTGTTTTAAAGCCTTGTTTCTGCTATACTCTCAGCGATATGACGATTGTAGAGCTTCAGAACGTGAACAAGAAGTACCAGCAGGGCAAGGTGTTCGTCCCCGCCGTGAACGATATGTCCTTCAAGATAGAGAAGGGGGAGTTCGCGGCCATCTCCGGGCCATCCGGCTCAGGAAAATCCACCCTGCTGAACCTGATAGGCCTGATAGACCTTCCCACATCTGGCCGCGTCGTCATAAACGGGATAGACGTGTACGAGGGTTTCACCCTGCCTGACAACGACAAGCTTCCCTCCGACCTGGACAGGAGGATAACCGGCATCCGTTCCGCCAACCTGGGCTTCATCTTCCAGAACTTCAACCTGATTCCCGTCCTTGACGTGTACGAGAACGTCGATATGCCGCTGAACCTGCTGGACAAGAAAGGGGAGACCCTCTTCAGGAACAGGAAGGAGCGGGAAAACTGGATAAACTACCTCATCGAGAAAGTCGGCCTGACGGACTGGAAGTCCCACCGGCCCGCGGAGCTCTCGGGCGGCCAGCGTCAGCGCGTCGCGATTGCCCGCGCCCTTGCCACCCAGGCCCCTGTCATCCTCGCCGACGAGCCGACCGCCAACCTGGACTCCAAGAACAGCGAGCAGATCCTCCTGCTCATGCAGAAGCTGAACCTGGAGCTGTCCACGACCTTCATCTTTTCCACCCATGACCAGAGAATCGTCAACATGTGCAACCATGTCATCTACATACTGGACGGGCGCGAGGTGAATGAGGACCTCAAGGATCAGGAGACTGTCAGCTAGTAGTGGGGGGGCTTCCTGTTCGGGATGTCCCCCTCCAGAAGATCCGACATCTCCCTGATTTTTTCCGACATCATCTTGGCTTCCTTGTGCAGGCTGTCAAGCTCCTCGCTGTGCCCGACAGTAACCTCCTGCAGCTGCTTGATGAAATCTTCCATATACATCAGCTTCATCTCTATGTCCGTCAGCCGCCCGTCAACAATCTCGTTGTCCTTGTCTGCCATATCCAGATTATCCCTTTCGGGCTGTCCCCTGTCAATGGGGGGAGGGGCTGTAGCTGACGGGGCCTCCTCCTCAGCGGGCCGCTTCCGCATCCGGGCGCAGCACCGTTTTGCCCGTTCCTTATAAAAAAACTGAAGAAATATTGAAAATCAGCTTGACATTTTTTTTTTTTGTATATATAACTGGATTGTTATTATTTACATGGAGACTGCAATGAAAAAGATTTTTTCAGGCCTGCTGGCCTTGTCTCTGGCCGCACTGCTGTCCGCACAGGACGTTACGTTTGGTGTCGGGGCCAGGGGAAGCTTTGGCCTTGGTTTTGGATCCATGCTCACGGGCAACATCTGGGACGATGCCTCCGTGCAGCCGCTCAAGAGCCACATCGCGGGCGGCGCACTGGTGGGAAGGATCAACTTTGACTATGGATGGGGGCTTTTCGTTCAGCCTGAGATAGGCTTTTACCACAATCAGGTTGCCTGGAAGGTGGAGGACTCCGAGATCTTGTTTTCCGGAAAATACGACTATGAGTTTGAGGGAACCTACAGCTACAGTTCCATAGACGTGCCGATTATCATTGGCGATGACATAGAGGTCGGCCTGAGCACGCTCATTTCCCCTTACATAGGGATAAACCTTTCGTTCCCGGTCGGCTCGATAAACGCTTCCTTCGACTCGGGCACAATGACCCACAACACGAACGGCGTTTCAGTGACGGAATCCTACAAGCCGGACAGCTCCGCCAGCATGGACGGCAAATTCGGCGTTATACCCGGCGTCCTTATGGGCTGCAGTGTGGGCTACGAGTTTGACTCCCACAATGCCCTCATGGGCGACCTGCGCTTTTTGACGGACTTTACCCAGATCAAGGGGGAGTACAAAATCGGAGGAAGCACCGAGGAAATCAAAGTCCTTACCCGCCGCGGCCTTTCGCTCGGC
>JAFSSU010000234.1 GCA_017450845.1 Treponema sp. | reverse complement strand
GAAAACCCTCCGGAAGATGGGCTACGGCCAGCCCCTCTACGAGTTCTTCAAGAACTTCTTCCGCCGCATAGACACGGGCTACGTCAACGAGGACGACCACACGAAGGACGTGTTCGCCTGCAACGGCGGCCTGTTCAAGGCGGACGAGCTGCTGGACGGCATACAGGCCGGGGACGCGGTGCTTGAATCCCACACGGCGCGCCTTGCCGGGTACGACTTCGCGAGTACAATAAGCGTGGACATACTGGGGCGGATATTCGAGAATTCCCTGACCGAAATCGAGGAGGTGCAGGAAAGCCTTGCGAACGGTGACACGGCGGGCGGGGCAAAACGCAGAAGGCTGAGACGGCCGCCCGCCTTGCCGAACTGGACGCGCGGCTCCAGGGCTACCGCGAGTGGCTCCTGTCGCTCTGGCTTTCCACCGCAAAGAAGAACCGCAAGCTTTCCACCCTGGCGGGCAACATCAAGTGCGGCAACTTGCTCATCGCAGACCCGGCCGCCGCGGGAGACAAGGCATTCGGCTGGGAGAAGGAGTTCCCGCAGGCCTTCTCGCAGGGCGGCTTTGACGTCGTGATAGGCAACCCGCCGTATGTCCAGCTGCAGAGCATGGGCGGAATGAGCGACGTATATGCCGGGTGCGGCTACGAGAGCTACAACAAGAGCGCGGACTTGTACTGCCTGTTCGCGGAGCGCGGATACAAGCTGCTCAAGAAGGGCGGCCTCCTGTCGTTCATCATGCCGAACAAGTGGATGCTCGTTGATTACGGAAAGGAACTCCGCCGATTCCTTTCCCATACCGCCCTCCGGCAAATCATCAACTTCGGCGACGTGCAGTTTTTCAAGGACGCGACGACATACGTCTGCATTTTTGTGGCGCAGAACGCGGATAAGAAAGACAATCCTCTTGCTCTCTCGCTGAACCGGAAGAGCTACCACGGGGATTTTCTTGCGGAAGTGCAGAGAGGCTTGCAGGAGCATGACATTGCTGAATTCGGTGAGAACGAGTGGGGCATACAGTACACAGGCCACAAGACGGTTCTTGCAAAGATGGAGTCCTGCGGCAAGCTCAAGGATTTGCCGGTTGAGATAAACAATGGTATAAAGACTGGATTTAATGACGCTTTTTGGATTGACGAGAATACTCGAAATCATCTTATTTCAGAAGATGCTAAAAATGCAGAGCTAATAAAACCGATGATCCGAGGAGAAGATGTGACTCCTTTCTGTAAGGCTTTTGCTCCATTATATCTTCTCAATATTCACAATGGACAGAAATCAAGAAATCTTCCTCCGGTAGATATAAATGAGTATCCTAGCTTGAAGAAGTATCTGGATACTTGGTATGAAAAGCTTTCATCAAGAGGCGACAAAGGTGTGACGCCATACAATCTACGAAATTGTGCATACCTTGATTACTTTGCCAAGCCTAAAATAATGTATGCAGAGATTACGAAGTTCTTTCCGTTCCTATATGATGACACTGGCCTGTACTGCAATAACAAAGTCTTTTTCATCACACAGAAAGGCTGTCACACGGATTCGGAATCGCTACGCGATTCCAATAAGAGGGGTATACCACTGTCTTCAGAAACGCCGTCAGGCGTTTCAAATCCGTGTGACAATACTTCCATTCTCAAAGCCCTCACCGCCGTCTTAAATTCCAAATTCGCCAAGCTGTGGATTTGGTACAACTGCCCGGAGCTGCAGGGCGGGACCCGCGAAATCCGCAAGACCTACTTCGAGAACTTCCCCGTCCCCGACATCACGGACGGAAGCAATGCGGAAGCCTCAGCACATCTTTCCGCCCTTGCCGACACCATGCTCGCGCTCCAGGCGGACATGCAGAAAAAGTGCGGGAAGTTCCTGGGCCGGGTGCGGGAACGTTTCGGCATCGCCAAGCTCAGCACGGCCCTCGACTCCTTCAGGGAACTTGACTTCGCGGGCTTTGCCGGGGAGCTTGCAAAATCAAAGGCCAGGCTTTCCCTCAAGGACGAGGACGAGTGGGAGGAATACTTTAACGGCTACAAGTCTGACCTGACCGCCCTGCATGACGAGATTGCCCGCACGGACGCGGAAATAAACGCACGGCCACACGCCCTGCTATGGCCGTGTCTACTTCCTCTACGGCCTTACCGCCGATGAGATACGGACGGTGGAAAATTCCGGCAAGTAGTGGTATAATAGAAGAAATGGAGGTAGATATGACAATGCAGGCTGTTGTAAACGGAAATACCGTTACTATTGTAGATGAGGCTCTTCGTGTGTATGAGGGACAAACTGTAACACTTGATGTGTTTCCGTCAGTAGATTCAAAAGGGCGTGACACAAATCAAATAATGGCTGCTCTTGATGCGTTGTGCCATGAAGGGAAACACATCTGGACTGAGGATCCTGCTGATTATATTCGGAGAATGCGTGATGACGACAGAATATAGACGGGTTTACTTTGATACGACACCGCTCATTTACTATCTCGACGCTGTTCAGCCTTATGCACAGAATTCGTGCAAAGTATAAAGGGATAAAAGGTATGGATTCTTTGCATCTTGCAACGTCACAGATTTATGGATGTGATGTATTTCTGACTAACGACATACAACTCAAGCAATTTAAAGAGATACCAGTTGTCCTTGTGGAGGAGTTATAACAGATTGTCACAACCGATGCGCAGCTCAATGCTGCCCTCTACGGCCTTACCGCCGACGAGATGCGGACGGTAGAAAATCCCGCTTTATGAGGCTCGCCGTTCAGCACATACATGGTGAAGATTTGCCCTTTCCACATTCAATCGTTACATGGAAAGCGCAATCTGTCAAGGTTTTTCTGCTTCCCCTAACCGTCGCAGGCCGGAAACAGGGCTGTACTGTGCGGCGCAAAGTTGGTATAATGGAAAGCAAGGAATGGAGGGCTTGGGTGATGAAAAAGACGGCGTACGCAATCTTGGCGTTGCTGATGCTTATGGGGCTGACGGCATGCGGCTCAAAAAAACAGGATGCAGGGACGGAGGAAGGGTTCCGGCCTGCTTTGGAAAGCTCCGTCAAGGGGCACGTCAACTTTGCCGGCAGATATGACAACTTTGAGGCGCTGGAGATTGAGTTTGACCGCTTCAATGAATACTATCCGGACGTGGAGCTCGCATACACGAAGATTGATGACTATGACAACATGGCGGGCCTGGTGCTGAGCGGGACGGATGCCCCTGATGTTTACGTCAGCAATTCCTGGATGTATGGCCGCGAGCAGTACAGGGCTTTCATAGAACATGCCGAGGACCTGTCTGATCCCTCGCTGGGGCTCGACCTGGCTTGCATCCGCGGCAACATCCTCCTGAAGACGGAGGACGGGACGCTCCCGATGGTCCCGGTTTTCTCGAGCACCAACGGCATGCTCGTGAACGACGACCTGTTCAAAAAGGAAGGCCTTGCCGTTCCTTCCAGCTATGAGGAGCTGGTATCCGTGTGCGGGGCTTTCCGTGAGAAGGGCTATAGGAGTCCGGTCATGGGCTTCAGCGCAAAGGAGAGGACGTCAATCTTCACGCTCGTGAGCTATCCTTTCTTTTGTGCGACCGTGGCGCATGACGGGGAGGCTGTCAAAAAGCTGAATGCCCTGGACCCTTCGGCCGGTGCATATATGCGGCCGACCCTTGAGAAGATGGAACGGTTCCTGAGCGACGGCTGCGTGGATCTTGAGGCCTGCTCCGCCATAAAGAACAATTATGATGCCGTGATCCTTCGCTTCCTTGAAGGCGACGTGCCCATGATGGTCTGCTCCGGGGATGCCGTTTCCGGAACCAGAAAGCGCGAAAGCCTTTCCTCGGCATTCACGGCCAGGCCGTTTGCGTATACGTACGTACCGCTTCCCCTGTCGGATGAGGGCGCATACTTCCTGGACATACCGAACATCCAGTTCTCGGTCAACAAGGAAAGCCCGAACCTGGAGATTGCCAATGAGTTCATGCGCTTCCTCATCACGTCGCGGGAGCTGAACGAAATGGCACGGAACAAGGGGCTTATGTCGCCGACCAGGGACCTGTCCTTTAACAGCATGTATGCCGCATTCGGAAATATCCCGGAGTCCAGGATTCTGTCGCCAGAAGTGTTCGGCCTGACGGAAGACGCGACCATCCAGGTCCGGATGGCCGTTTACGGTTTTGTGACGGGCAAACTGACCATAGACGAGGCGGTCGCCGCTTATGGGTCCCTTGCCCTGTAATCTGCTTGCGGTGAAGCTCCGGCCTTTCGGCATGGAAAAGCTCCCGCTCATCGTCGATGTGGTCGTGCCGCTGTGGAGCCCGCCGGTCGGCGATGCCGCGTTCAAGCGTTTCAACGTCGAATACATCGTGCGGAACAACATCTGCGAGAACGACTACCGCTTTGAGCTTGTGGACGCGGACGGGAATTTGCTTTCGGCCGCTTTCCTTGCCCGGAAGGGTGACAGGAGCGCAGCCGGCGGATGGTTTGACAGGGAGTCCGGTCGCTTCCCCGCCGGACTGAGGCAGGCCTCGGAAATGAGCCGGACATACCTGTCTCTGATGGACGAGCGGACCTTCGCCCTGATGGGCGGCAGGGACATCAAGCTGTCGCTGTTCGTCAGCAGGAAGGCAGGTTCCGGTTCCGTTATCCTGGAACGGGTTTGCGAAAGGCTCAGGAACGAAGGCTGGGAGCAGCTTTACCTCTGGACCGACTGCGACTGCAACTGGCAGTGGTACGTGAGGCACGGCTTCACGCTCGTGCAGGAGGATACATACGGGCCGTTCAGCGGCGAGCACGGGGACTACAAGACCTATATCTTCAGGAAAGGGCTCTGACGGGCAGCTGCTTTTGCCCGGGAAGTGGGAATGACCTGCCCCCTATAGATATTCCCCCCCGTTTCTGTTATACTGTCTGCCAGCTATGATTAGGATAGAGAAAGCGAGCGACATCGATGACGGTTTTTTCGCAGGAAGGGACTTCGGGGATTCCCTGGAGGCGGTGAAGGATGTCCTTAAGGACGTTAAGTCGGGCGGTGACGAGGCCCTGCATCGCTACACTGCGAAATTTGACCTTTCAGACCCTGCGGCATTCGAGATTCCCCTTGAAGAGCTGAGGGCGGCGGCGGACAGGATGAAGGCCGGGCAGCCAGAGCTGTACGAGTCCATCTGCCATTCCCACGATCTTGCCCTCCGCTTTGCCCGGAAGCAGAAAGAGTCTTTCGGAGACTTCGAGACGGAGCTTGAGGAAGGCGTGTTCACCGGGCAGAAGAACATCCCGGTTGACCGGGCGGGGGCTTACGTCCCGGCGGGCCGCTTCCCGCTGCTTTCCTCTGTCATCATGACGGTCACGCCTGCCGTCGCGGCCGGTGTCAAGGAGGTCATCCTCTGCACCCCGCCCCGCGTCCATCCGGACGACAGGGCCGACGCAGAAAAGAAGGGGCTGGGGCAGCCCGGCAAGCCCTATGCGGGCGGCAAGGCCTATGCAGACGAGAACATCATGGCGGCGGCCTACATCTGCGGGGTGACCAAGGCCTATGCCCTGGGCGGCTCCCAGGCAATCGCCGCGCTCGCGTTCGGCACGCAGAGCATTCCCAAGGCGGATGTCATAGTCGGACCGGGCAACAAGTTCGTAGCCGAGGCCAAGAAGCTCATCTACGGGACGGCGGGCATAGACATGCTGGCAGGACCGACCGAGGTCTTCATCATAGCGGACTCAAGCGCGGACCCGGAATGGGTCGCCGCGGACCTCCTCGCGCAGGCTGAGCACGACATTGTCGCCCAGCCCGTGCTCGCGACCCCGGACGAAGCCCTTGCGCATAAGGTCGCGGCCGAGATAGACAGGCAGCTTGAGGCCCTCCCGACCAGGCAGACGGCGGCGGCATCGGTCGGAAGTTTCGGCAGGATAATCATCACCAAGGACTTTGACGAGGCCGCGAGCATTGCTGACAGGAAGGCCCCGGAGCACCTGGAGCTTGCGATGGAGGAGGGGGCTGAGCGCGACAGGGTCGCATCTCTCGTGCACAACTACGGCTCGCTTTTCATCGGCCACAATGCGGCGGAGGTATTCGGCGACTACGCGGCGGGCCTGAACCACACCCTCCCCACGTCGGGCAGCGCGAGGTTCACGGGCGGGCTTTCCGTCAGGATGTTCCTCAAGACGGTGACGACCCTCCGCGTCGTTCCAGGAAAGAAAGGCTCGCTGGCATCCGCAAAGGCGGCCGTGTGCCTGGGCAAGGCCGAGGGGCTTGCCGCGCACGCGAGGTCGGCGGAACTCAGGCTCAATGCCTTTGAGGGCAGGTAAGGCAAGGACAGGCATAAAATGAAGATTTACAAAATAGGGGATGACATCCTCAGGCAGAAATGCGAGCCGGTGCAGCCGGAAGAGATAAACGACGAGTTCCGCGCGACGCTGGACGAGATGTTCCGGACTATGACGAGCGCGAACGGGGTGGGGCTTGCGGCCCCCCAGGTCGGGATTGCCAAGCGCTTCTTCGTGATGCGGTCGGACGACGACGTGAACAGGGTCTTCATCAACCCGGAAATCATCAAGACCTCCGGCGACCTCACGGACTACGACGAGGGCTGCCTCTCCATACCCGGTGTCTCCGAGACCATAATGCGGCCTTCGACGATCTCCGTGACCGCGCTCAACGAGAGGGGCAGGCACTTCACGATAAACGATGCGACCGGCCTCCTTGCCCGGATCATCCAGCACGAGAACGACCACCTGAACGGCATCCTCTACATAGACAGGGGGGACGAGGCCTTCAAGGAGAAGACGATAGAGTCCTTCAAGAAGAAGGCCGAGCGGGCCGCGCTCAAGGCCGCCAAGAAAGCCGCGAAAAACGCAAAGAAGGAAGGCTGACCGATGCTCAGGGTGCTGTACGGCGGCAGTCCTGCCGCGTCCGCAAAGACACTGGAGCTTATCCTCAAGGACAGCGCGATGTCTTCCTCCGTCCCGTCGGAGGCATACAAGATTGTCGCCGTGCTGACCAATCCTCCATCCGCGAAGGGGCGGCACAAGGAGCTTATCCCTACGGAGGTCGCCCAGTACGCCGAGATCTGGAACAGGGCCCGGGGCGACGACATAAAAATCCTGACCCCGGAGCACCTGAAGGAGGAGGCGAGGAAGGAGATTTCCGCCATTCAGCCGGACATCTTTGTCTGCTTTGCCTACGGGCATATACTCGGCCCCAAGTTCCTCTCCATGTTCAAGTACGGGGTGGTCAACCTTCACCCCTCCCTTCTGCCCAAATACCGGGGGGCGACTCCGGTTCCCGCCGCAATCCTGAACCAGGACACGGAGACGGGCTTTTCCCTTCAGAAGATGGTGCTCGGAATCGACGAGGGGGACGTTCTCTACGAGGAGCGTATGGGTCTGACCGGTACGGAGACGGCGGAGCTGCTCCTGGGCAAGGCGGCCCTCTTCGGGGGAATCGCCATTACGACCCTGCTCCGCCACGTCGCCAAGGAGGGGGTGCTGCCCCCGTCCAAGCCGCAGGAAGGGACCCCGAGCTATTGTTCGACCATAAAGAAAGAGGACGGCCGCATAAACTGGAGCGACAGCGCGCTGCAGATAGACGCGCAGATCCGGGCATACACCCCCTGGCCGGGCTGCTACACGAGCTCGGGCGGGATGCAGCTGAGGATTCTGAAGGCGGCGGCGGCGAGCAAGGTCGCCTCGCAGGACAGCTCAATCACGCAGAACACCGGGGCCGTCCCCGGAACGGTCCTGTCCTACTCCAAGCAGAGGGGCATACTGGTGCAGACCGGCGACGGTGTCCTGCTCGTCACTGAGCTTCAGTGGCAGGCAAAGAAAGCGATGGACTACAAGTCCTTCATGAACGGGGCCAGGAATTTCATCGGCTCCGTGCTGGAATAGCATATAGAGCGAAGTATATATCGAAGAAAGAGGTTGTTATCATGGACGAAAGGGATATAGCGGGCACGGGCAGGCCCGGGCTGGGCAGGAAGATAAAGGCAGGCGTCAAGGAGCAGGTGGACGGCCTCGCATACGGGGGCAAGCCCCTCTTCTTCACGATGATACTGACCCTCATCGTCACTGTCGTCGCCTGCATCGGGGTTTTCCTCGCCAGCTTGCAGGGTGCGGAGAAGGTCATGGTGCCGGATGTCGTCGGCAAGAGCCTGACTGCCGCCCTGCTTGAGATGCAGCAGAAGGAGCTGTACCCCAAGATTCAGCTCCGCTACTCGGACAACGAGGGCGACGCGCTGACGATACTTGAGCAGGATCCCGCGCCCGGTGCCATCGTCAAGGCCTACCGGCGGGTCACGCTGACTGTCAGCCGGGGTCAGGAGGGCAGCGGGCTGGAGAACCTTGTCGGTAAGAAGATAGACGACGTTCTGCCCCAGCTGAAAAAGACTTACGGGGCGGACCCGCTCGTGACAGTCGCGAATCCGGTCTACAAGAAAAGCAGCAGCCCTGCCGGGACCATACTCGCCCAGAACCCCATGGCGGGGCTTCCCATAACGGACAGGACCACGCTCCATCTCATCGTCAGCAGGGGAACGGAAGTGGAGACGGCGGAGGTGCCTGATCTGTCGGGGAAGAAGGTGTCGGAGGCCCTCAGGGCGATGGCATCCGCGAAGGTGATATTCGACTTCACGAGCCATGAGGCATTCTCGTCTGAGAAGGCCGGTACGGTGACGAGCCAGGAAGGGGCGGGAGAGAGCGTGGGCATCTGGAGTCACGTCAAGGCGGACTTCGCCTTTGCCCCCGCCAAGGAGGGCGACGAGACCTTGAGCGGCATCCTGAACGCGAGCATCAGCGAGTATCCCTATCCCGTGCCGATGACCATCAAGTCGAGCAGCCCGGAAGGAAAGACCTCCACGCTTGTCTCCTTCCAGCATGACGGCGGCATGGTCAGCGTCCCTTATTCCGTCGCAAAGGGGAGCACGCTTACCCTTTACGCGCTGGACAAGGAAGTCTGGTCCTCGGTCGTGAACTGAAGCCTACGCCGTGAGCCCTGCGGCCTGGCCGAGGGCTGACGTGATGCGGTAGGCGTGGTCGCCGAATTTCTCTATCTGGCGCACGAGGTCTATATACATAAGCTCCGTCTTGACCTCCGCGCCGCCTTCCAGCCTCTTGCGGGCAATCTTCTTGAGCGCCTTGTGCTGCGCGTCAATCTGCTTCTCGATCTCCTCGGCATTGGCAAGCTCCTCCGCCGTCCAGCTGGAATCGAGGTTCTCATGCACGATATCGAATGCCTTGCCTGCGAGCGAGAGGTAGGGCTGGAGCTTCTCCAGGTCCTCCTTGCTGAACTTCATGTCCTTGTCCGAGCTCTTCTTGAGCATGACCCCTATGCTGTAGCACTCGTCGCTCATGCTCTCTATGTCCTCGACAATCTGCAGCATGCGGGCGACGTCGGCGGACTGGCTTTCCGTCAGCGGCAGCTTGGAGCAGGAGACCAGGTACTTGGTCAGGGCCTCCTCCATCTGATCCACGTAGTCCTCCTTCTTGGTCAGCATGTCGAAGTAGTCCCTGATGAATGTGTCGAAGTTGCCGCTGAAGCCGACCTGCACGCAGCGGAACATCTGGGCGACGTTGTCCGCCATCTTGAAAATCTCTTTCTCCGCCTGCACGATGTAGGCGACCACGTTCTCGCGTCCTCCCGTCTCGCTGAATTCGAGCGTGTAGACGCTCTCTCCGTCTTCTTCCTTGCTCTTGATGAGCTTCTTCGCGAGGGCGGCGTACTGCTTCGTGAATGGCAGTGAAATCAGGGCCATGATTGTCTTGAGCAGGGTATGCAGTGCCGCAATATGGAAGCTGATTCCGTCGTGCACCGTGCCGGGGACCAGGAAATCGACGAAGCGGAGCAGGGGTGAGAAGAAGATAATCGCGAAGAAGGCCATGACGACGTTGAACGTGACGTGGATGAATGCCGCCCGCTTCGCGCTCTCCCGGCTGCCCCAGGCCGCGAGCACCGCGTCGATCGTGGAACCGATCTCGCTTCCGATGACGAGAGAGGCGGAGAACTCCCAGCTTATCAGCCTGTTGTAGGCGAGCGTGATGACAATCGCCGTCGCCGCCGAGGAGGAGTGGAGAAGGGCGGTTATGAGAAGGCCTATGACGACCCCGATTATCTCGGAGATAAAGCCCCAGTCGTCGAGCGCGGAGAAGAAGTTGAGGTTGCCGCTGTCGGGCGCGATGGCTCCGGAGAGCATCTCAAGGCCGATGAAGAGCATGGCGAATCCCATCAGGGCCTGGCCGAGGTTCTCCTGGCGGAGCTTCTTGAGGGTTGTGAGCAGGAAGCCTATGCCGAATATGGGGATGGCGAACGACGATATCTTGAAGCTGAAGCCGAACAGGGAGACAATCCATGCGGTTATCGTCGTTCCGATGTTCGCGCCGAAGATGACCCCGACGGACTGCTCCAGTGTCAGGAGCCCCGCGTTGACGAAGGTGACGACCATGACCGTCGTTGCCCCTGAGGACTGGATGATCATCGTGATGAGCATTCCCGTGATAAGCGCGAGGAAGCGGTTGCTCGTCATAAGGTTCAGGGCCTTCTTGAGGCTGTTGCCCGCGCTCTTCTGGATTCCCTCGCTCATCATCTTCATGCCGAAGAGCAGGAAGCCCAGGCTGCCGCCCAGCTGGAAAATCAGCAAAACGATGTTCATCCTAGGCCTCCTTGCCGTATGCCGTGAGCTGGGTCAGCGCGGGGAAAGGCGACGGGTCGTCCGCCTTTATCAGCTTGTGGAAGACGAGCGACGTGACTTTCTTGGGCTCAAAGCGGAATCTCTGCTCCCCGCCCGTCTTTTTGAACTCCAGCGTCATCGTGCTGCCGTCGGAGAAGGAGAGCGTCCCCTCCTTCCACCATGCGTCGTGGGGGAAGTCCGCCCTGAGGTATATCCCGACCGAGGACAGGATGACTTCCCTGCCGAACTCCAGATGGAATTCGGCGTCGGGGTCGCGGTTGATTCCCCAGCTCGTGTAGGGCCACTCCCCGTGGAAGCTGTTGGCGAGAAGCCCGTCCACGGCGTTGCGGGAGGCGAAGACCGACTCACCGCGCGTCTCCACGTTGGCCCATGTGTGTGGGTACAGGCCCGCGTTGCCGTGGAAGTCGTAGGGGTTGAGCGCGAGGTTCCGCTCCCCCCCGGTTTCCGCCCCGGTCGCCTCCCGGACGTACAGGTAGTGCCTCTTGCCCGTGAACGAGGAGGGGCTGTAGGACATCCTCGCCTCAGCGAAAGGTATGGGGAAGGAGTAAACGCCTTTGTAGAGGAGGACCGTCCCTTCCATCGCGTCATCTAGCTTGACGAAGAGGAAGGTCTTTTCCGTTCCTTCCGTCTCGCAGGAAAGCTCGATCCTGTCCCCTTCCTGATATTCCCCGTCGTAGACAGCCCACAGCTCCTGCCGCGAGCTCTTCTCCATCTTCTTTGTGCCGTCAGGCCCCAAGACGCTGATGCTTAGATTCATCTGATTTACCCTTACCTGTCTATGTTATCTCTATGTGTATTTTGTCCGTGAACGGAATCCTGAGCCTGTAGAGGCTTCCCTTCCATGCCCGTCCGAGCCTCTCGTCGTCGATTTTGATTTCCTCGCTTGCGATTGCGGGGGCATCCTCCCCCCCGGGCCTGCTGACCCGTATGCTGCCCGTCTCTCCTGCCCGTATCACGTTCCCGCCGACAGCGGGTTTCTCGGAGAGCATCAGGTTCAGGACGATGCCGTGTGCCTTTCCGTCATGGAACACGGCCTGATCGTCTACCGTCACGCCGCTTCCCGTGCAGCTCACGCTCCGTATATATGTAGAAAGCCCTGTCTCCGGCGGGTAGCAGGGGGCTATGTCCTGACAAACTGAGCCCTCCCCGTTTTTTACGTCCCTCGCCCGGTAGTCCGCCCCTGCCAGCTGCATCATCCAGTCGATTTCCGGCAGGTTGTGGTAGGAGGACTGCATGGTCCATATCGAGTAGCGGTCGGCGGAGAATGTCTGCTTTGTGTAGCTTCCCACCCCCGCGTCTATGAGCAGGGGTTTCCCGTCCTTGTAGAGGGTGAGGCTCCCCGTGTCGTTGTGGTTGTGGCTGTCGCCGTTGCCCCCGGATTTGACCGCGAGGCTGTAGCTCCCCCTGTTCATGATGAACACGCCGACGCTCGGGTAGGAGATGCTTTCCCCTTTGCCTTCGCCCGACTCTTCCTGGCCGCCGCTCTCCCCGTATGCGTCTAGCTCGCTGGCCGCGCCCAGCGTCTGAAGCAGGTGGAAGATGTTGCAGCCTTCCTCGCAGTCGGCTGACAGGCCCAGGAGCTTTTCCCTGATATCCGACTCCTTCCAGCTCCTCGCGGCGAAGCCGCACAGCAGGGGGCTTTTCACCCTCCTGCCGAAGAGGAACTCCCTGGCACCGCTCATCCCGGCGCGGGAGGAGCAGTCCGCGAAGTTGAAGAAGCAGGGGCTGAAAGGTTTGCCGTTCCCGCCTGACCCGCCGACGTGCATGTTGGCGACGTACTCGGCGATGTTCCGCATCTTGGGCAGGGCGAACGCGTCCTCGGTCAGCCCGCCCGTCACCACGGAGAGAATGTCGGCGGCGTTGTAGAGGCAGAGGCCCGCGTGCCGGTAGTATTCCACCCCCTCCGAGCAGCAGCCGTCCTCCCCGTAGTCCTTGAGGAAGCAGTCGAGCGAGTAGAGGGCTTTCTTGACCGTTTCCCGGCGGACCGCGTCCGTCTGCGGGGTCAGGAAAGCCGTCAGCAGGATGTTCTCCGTGATCCATGGGGTCCAGTTGCACATCGGCTCGTCCCCGTTCCCCATCCACCAGAAGTGGCAGTCCAGGTAGGGCCTGATGATGCGGGCCTCCAGCTCGGAGGCAATCCGTTTGCAGATAATCGGGCTGATGCCGTCCAGTGTGTCCTTGAGCAGATTGTATATGACGGAAAGCTCTGCCGCTGTCTCGGCGGCGAAAAGGTCTATGACGGGGCGGGAAGGGGAGGGAAGGGGCTCCTGGGGCGCGTCCCTCCGGCTGCTGTTGTGGGCGGGAAGCTGCCAGCCGCTCTCCTCGCAGAGGAGCATGATGCCGTCCGCTATGTGCCCCGGGTAAGTCCCTTTGTTTTCGATGATTTCGGCGAGCGAGAGCAGGGTCAGGATGGCCCTGCGCCTGAAATAGGCCTTCTCAAAGCTGACCCTGTTCCCGTCCCTGGAGAAGCGCATGTAGTCCGAGGCGAGCAGCTGGGGCCAGCCCCTGCCGTCCTCCAGTCGTTCCGCCGCCTTTGCGGCCTCCTCCGACACGTAGTCCCTGATGTAGGCGGGCAGTCCCTTGCGGAAAGCCCCTGTGTCCGGGGCCGAAAGGGGGCTGAGTGTGCCGAAGCGAGACGGCAGCCTGCATGCGTATCGGTAAAAAATATCTTCCATAAGATAACCGCTGCCTTCAAGTATAGTTTGCAAAAGGGGCTTGTGTCAACAAAGAGAAAGGTCTATTATAACTTGTCATGTCCTTCAAGACCCCTGTTCTGTATATCGTGTTCAACCGCCTGGATACCGTCAGGCAGACCTTCCCCCGCATCGCCGCCTGCCGGCCAGAGAATCTTTACGTCGCCGCCGACGGGCCGAGGACAGGCAGGGAGGGGGAGGCGGAATCCTGTGCCACCGTCCGCGATTACATAACGAGCCGCGTGGACTGGCCCTGCTCCGTCCACACCCTTTTCCGCGACGAGAACCTGGGCTGCAAGCAGGCTGTCTCGGGAGCGATAAAGTGGTTCTTCTCCGACGTGGACTCAGGGATCGTGCTTGAGGATGACATCCTTCCTGAGCCTTCCTTTTTCTCCTACTGCGAGAAGATGCTGGAACGCTACAGACTGAATCCCTTTGTCGGGGCTGTCTGCGGCTTCAACAGGGAGGGGGTCTCGTCCTTTAAGGACGACATCTTCCTCTGCACGACGGTCGGTGTCTGGGGCTGGGCTTCCTGGGCGGACAAGCTCAGGGACTATTCGGCTGACTATTCTTTCCTATATAATGCCGCCGTAGCCGGGGAGGAGATT
>JAFSSU010000233.1 GCA_017450845.1 Treponema sp. | reverse complement strand
ACTGCCTCCAGCTTGCTGCAGGTTCGGGAAAGCAAGGGACTGAACATTCGGCGGCGTTGACAGCGGTTGCATTCCAGCCATATTCACTCCCATAAGGGGCTGCTGCATCATCGGCTGCCCCATCATTATATTTGGATTCATGGCAGGCGAACCCATCGCCTGCCCAGCTGTAGGCATCGCCATAGCCGGAGCCGCTTCAGGAGCAGGGGCAACCCCTCCTCCCAGAGCCTTAGCCATCCCGTCCGCAACGGAAGAGCTTACAGCTTCCCACATATCGTATGTCGTCCCATCAATAGTGACAGGATATGTGAACAAAACGAACTGGTTCTGCGGCATCCGCACCATCGCCTTCGGCTGGTTGACGGCCTCCGCGGGGTTGGTGGCAAGCCCCGGCAGGTTGCCGCCCGCGCTCAGGGCCGTAATCTCCGCACCAGAATGATTGGAGACGACCTCGGAGATGACGGAGAGGGCCATGTCGTCCAGCTCCGCGCTGTCCTCCTTGTTGATCAGGGAGACGAGCTTCTGGGCGAACTCCGGGGCAAGCAGGAAGAGATGGTCGCCGGAAAGACCCGTAGAGAAGTCCAGCATGACGGCGACGACGGTCTCAGGAACCTTGGCAAGGAGCTGGTCGCGGCCGACGGTCTCGACGGTCGGATCCCCGCACTGAATCTCATTTCCCGTCATCGTACCAAGATTGGCGGAAAGCTTGTCCTTTATATCTCCGGCGAACTTCTTCAGCGTCGGTTCATCTATCGCAATCTGAGGATCCGCCTTGGTGGAGCCTGAGGCGCTCAGGCCGCCAGTGTCAACGCCTGAGAGCAGGGCATCAATTTCTGCCTGTGATATAGATCCTTCACTCATATCGATTCTTCTCCTTCATTGGCGGTGGACAACTCCTCGAAGTCATCCTTGTCATCCTCTTCTATCTTGCCTATGACCTGAATGGCCATCTTCTTGCCGACCACACCCGGCTGGCAGAAGAACTTCTTCTTGTTGCCTATCGCAAGTGTCAGAGGATCCGTTATCTTGGTGTTGACGAGCCTGACGACATCGCCGACCCGCAGACCCACGACATCCCGGATGGGAACATTCAGGGAGCCTATCTCCGCGACGAGGGCCATCTCGACATCGGAAATCTTCTCCTTGAGGGTACCAAGGTACTGGGTCGTCGAGCTGCGACGAACGGAGCTGAACCAGAACTGCGATGAGAGCTTGGAGACAATCGGCTCTATCGTGAGGTAGGGGATACAGATGTTCATCATTCCCGCCTCATCGCCAATCTTTATCTCCAAGGTCACGAGGATGACCATTTCAGTCGGGGGCACGATCTGGGCGAACTGCGGGTTCGTCTCGATCTGCTGCAACCTCGGCCGTAAATCTATGACCTGAGTCCACGACTCACGCATATTCGCGAGGATACGGACGATTATTCCTTCCATAACCGACTGCTCTATGTCCGTCAGGTCACGGTTCACCTTTCCGCCCGTATCGCCGGAGCCACCGAAAAGGCGGTCAATCATGATGAAGGTAATCTCAGGCGCAATCTCCAGGACAGCGTTTCCCTTCAGAGGATCCATGTTGATGACCGCCAGAGTGGTCGGTGTCGGTATGGAACGAATGAACTCCTCGTAAGTGAGCTGATCGACTGAGGCGACATGCACGTGGACCAAGGTGCGCAGCTGCGCGGAAAGGCTCGTCGTGGTAAGACGGGCGAAGGTCTCGTGCATGTTGGAGACAGTACGAATCTGCTCCTTGGAGAACTTATCCGGACGGCGGAAGTCGTATATCTTTATGCGACGTGTGTCGTTGACCGGCTTAAAGTCGTCCGCCTCGCTCTCGCCGGAGCTGATGGCTTGGAGAAGCTGGTCTATTTCATCCTGTGACAGAACTTCATTCATGTCTTATTCCACCCTATTTTATCCCAATAACTTACATATAATAAGTTCTATTTACCGTGAATTACTGTGAAACCACATCCTTCGCCGTGAACATAACGGAACGAATCTTGGAGTTACTCAAGATATTGTCGTTAATCCCGTCACGAATCTCGATTTTTATCTCGTTCTCGTGCGTAGGCCCGAGCTCCTCCGCAGTCTTGCCAGAGAAGTAACGGCGCAGGTAGTCGATTATCTCAATCCTTCTGGCCGTAATCTCGGAAGAAGCCTGCTTGTCGTCCTTCTTATAGCCCAAGGCTATCTTGACGGAAACGCTCGCTGCAATCTTATCGGCCGTCTGAGTCCTGATGTCCTCAAGGGACGTGTACCACTCCAGCTCCTCATGCTGGGTCGTGTACTCCTCGCTGATCGGAATAGCAGTATTGGAGCTGCCGCCCTTCGTCATCAGCTTGACCGCGATGAAAACGACCGTAACTATAAAGATGACGGCCGCCAGCGCAATCAAAATCCACTTAAGGAGTGCCGGGAAAGCTCCCTTCAGCCCCCCCTTCTTTGCCGGGGCATCACCTGCTCCGCCGAGGTCATCACCCAAGTCTGCTGCTGCATCGTCTGCCATATCATCCTCCCAAAAAACTCTAATCTTCTATTTACCTTATCGGCAAATAAATTTTCAATCTATAAGACAATCTGTCGGGCTCACGTCAAAAAGTGACGCAACAGCCCCTAGAAATGTCCCTCGTCCAGGATTATTATATCAACCCTGCGGTTATAGGCCCTTCCTTCCTCCGTCTCATTGGTGAACTGGGGCCGCGTGTCGGCATAACCGGCTATCGAGAACTTGCCCTCATCAACGCCGAAGTCAGACAAATAGTGGAGCACATTCGCCGCCCGCGTCGCAGAGAGCTCCCAGTTGCTCTGGAACACGCTCGTGATGGGCACCGGAGTGTTGTCCGTATGCCCCTCTATCCTGTAACGCAGGTCCTTCACCTTGTCCTCGTTAAAGAACTGGGACAGGCGGATCAGGGTCTCCCTGGTCTCGTCTATGTTCAGATCCGCGCTCCCCTGCTCGAAGAACGCGTCGGATATCAGAGAGATGACGATTCCGCGCTCGTCGCTCGTCACCGTGACCTTCGTGGACTTGATGTCAGGCTGGAAAATACTGATGGCCTTCTTCATAGTCGGTCCCAGGTGGGAGCCTTTCTCCAGAGAAGGCAGCGAGGAGACGACGTTTCCCATATCCGCGAGCCGGCCCTGGCTGATAGAGATTCCTCCGCCGGGATTGTTGTTCTGTATGGACGCGGAAAGGGCCGCCATCTGGACGGCATCCGTCTCCGTCGGGTCGTAAAGGGCAACGAAGAAGCAGAGCATGAGCGTAATCATGTCTCCGTAGGTTCCCTGCCACGCGGTCGACGGCTTTTCCGGATCCTTTTTCTGTTTCTTTGCCATGCTCAGCCCCTGCCTTAGTCTTTAAGGACGTTGGCCTCGACCGTCTTGCGGGTCTTCGGGTCAAGGTAGGTGAGCAGCTTCTGCGCAAGGACGCGGGGGTTGTCTCCGCCCTGAATGGAAAGGATTCCTTCTATTACCATATCCTTCGCGTTCATCTCGTTGGCGTTCTGGGCAATCAGTTTCTGGGACATAGGTCCGAACAACCAGTTGGCGAGCCATGCACCGTACAGGGTCGTGATAAGGGCCGTAGCCATGTTAGGACCAAGGGAGCTCTTGTCCTCCAGGTTACGAAGCATTCCTATAAGACCTATAACCGTACCCATCATTCCGAATCCAGGACCGAATCCTGCCCACTGAATCATCAGGTTGATATACTTCATGTGACGGGCCTCAGTCTGGGCCATCTCGCTCTCAAGGATGGCGCGGATGACGTTTCCGTCAGAACCGTCGACCATCAGGCGCAACCCTTCCTTCAGGAAGGGGTCGTCCAGATCGTCAAGACCCTCTTCCAGGGCAAGGATTCCCTCGCGGCGGGCCTTCTCGCTGAGCGAGACCATGTTCTCGACGATCGCCGCCTCACCGAAGTCGTAGACCTTGAAAGTACGCCCGACTATCTTGAACAGCTGAAGGATGTCCGACATAGGGACACAAATCCACAGGGAGAAATAGGATCCTCCCACCGTAACGAATACCGAAGGAATATCGATAATGTTCATGACGGAGCTTCCGCCTGAAATAACTCCGAGGAAGATGGCCGCAGCGCCACCAAGCAAACCGATTAATGTAGCTATATCCATAAAAAGAAGGAGCCTCCCGCTATTCCGTTTTTTTTATTGTCGGTAAATTCTTCTTAAATTCTAAACGAAAGTTACAGATTCACGGCTATAATTCCTGGTTTATGCCTATCTTCCGCCTGTACGCGACTATCCGATCGATGACTTCCTCAGGGCTCTCCCTGACCACGACCTTCTTGCCGGAAAGCATCGTCAGCGTCAAATCCGGGGTTTCTTCCATATACTCTACCTGATGCGGATTTATCCAGTATCTCTTCCCGTCCAAACGAGTCACTTCCACCATAATACTATATAATGAACCATAAATTGCCAGCCGTCAAGGGCTTTTGCCGCCAAACAGGCAAAAATGCTCAAATTTAGGACAAAAGCAAGGCTAAAACCTATTGTAACCCCCGCGACAAAGAAGTAAACTGACATAGAGAGGTATTGCCATGAGACCAGTAAAAATTCTGACCGATTCCTGCTCAGACATGAGCCGGGACCTGAGGGAAAAATACGACATCGATTATGCCAGGATGAAGACCGTATATGACGGCAAGGAACAGTGGGCCAGCCTGGACTTTGAATATTACACGCCCAAACAACTCTACGACATAATGAGGGACGGGAACAGGATACTTACGACACAGGTCCCGCCGGATGAGTTCAACAGGATTTTCACCGAGTACCTGGACAAGGGGTTCGACATCGTATACGTCGGCTGCTCGCTCAAGCAGTCCGGCTCGGTCAACACCGGGGCCGTCGTCGCGAGGACCCTGCTGGAGTCGCGCCCCGACGCGAACATCTTCTGCGTAGACTCCATGAACGCCTGCATGGGCGAGGGCCTGCTCGCCATCAAGGGGGCAGGCTACCGCGACCAGAATCTGAGCGCGAAGGAAATCTACGACAAGCTGGTCGCAGAGAGGAAATCCATCAACGAATACGTCACCGTCCACTCCCTGGACAGCCTCAAGCGCGCCGGGAGAGTCAAGGCATCCGCCGCCTTCTTCGGGAACCTGCTCGGGGTCAAGCCCATCCTCATCGCGGACGCGAAGGGCGATCAGGTCGCAATCAAGAAAGTCAAGGGAAGGCTCAACTCCTTCCATGAGATAGTCAGAATGCTCAAAGAGTCCATCACCGACGCGGAGGAGCAGACGGTCTACCTCTGCCATGCCGACTGCGAGAAGGAGGAAGTGGACTCCCTCGCCCAGATGATACGGGAAGAAATTCCCTGCAAGGACGTGCACGTCAGCTACATAGGACCGATCATCGGAGCCTCGATCGGACCCGATGCGATAGGCATCTGGGCGACCGGCAAAGAAGTGACGTTCGAAGGCTGAAATCAAGGGGAGCAGCAATGGCCAGCAACGTGCTTGACGGGAAAGACCTCATCAAATTCATCACGGCGGGGGCGGCGAACCTCAGGGAACACGCCCAGATAGTCAATGACCTGAACGTGTTCCCCATTCCGGACGGGGACACGGGCGAGAACATGAGCCTGACGATCGAGGGCGGAATCGGGGCCTTCGACGACATAAACGAAAGCTCCATCGGAGAGACATCGTCCAAGATTGCCTCGGGCATGCTGATGAACGCCAGGGGCAATTCGGGAGTCATCTTGTCCCAGCTCTTCGCGGGAATCGCCGACGGCCTCAAGGACAAGAAGACGGCAAGCGTCACAGACCTTGCGGACGCGCTCAAGATGGGCGTGGACAGGGCCTACAAGGCGGTCGTCAACCCGACGGAGGGAACTATCCTGACGGTCGCCAGGGAAACGAGCGACTTCGTCTCGTCCAAGGTCCTGGGAGAGACAAGCATGGAATCCCTGATGAGCGACACTCTCAAGGAAATGCGGGACTCCCTGGACCGCACGCCCGAACTGCTCTCCGTGCTCAAGGAAGCAGGCGTCGTGGATTCCGGCGGGGCGGGGCTCTACTACATCGTCGAGGGAATCTTCAGGACGCTCAGGGGAGAGGGCGTAAGCGGGGAGACCTACACAGCGAGCCCGGCGCAGAAGAAACTGGACTTCAGCAAGTTCACGGAATTCGACGTGATGAAGTACGGCTACTGCACGGAGTTCCTGCTCCGCCTGCAGACCTCCAAGATCGAGCTTTCCAGCTTCAAGATTGACAACCTGATAAGTTTCCTGAGCACGGTCGGGGACTCCATCGTCGCCTTCCAGGAAGGAACGATCGTCAAGGTGCACGTCCACACGATGACCCCCGGGATGGTGCTGGATTACTGCCAGAAGTACGGCGAGTTCCTGACGATAAAAATCGAGAACATGACCCTCGAGCACAACGAGTCCACCGTGACCAATAATTTCATGGCGCACGGCGAGATCGTCAAGGCGGAGAAACAGGCCGAGCGCAAGAAGTACGCGACCATCGCCGTCGCCGGGGGGGAAGGAATCCAGAAGACCTTCCGCGAGCTGGGGGCGGACTTCGTCATAGACGGGGGGCAGAGCAAGAACCCCTCGTCCGAGGACTTCATCAAAGCCTTCGATGCCGTGAACGCGGACACCATCTTTGTCCTTCCGAACAACTCCAACATAATCCTCGCCGCCCGGCAGGCCGCGGAGCTTTATAAGAAAGCGGACGTCCGGGTCATAGACAGCAAGACGATCGGGGACGGCTATGCGGCGCTGACCATGCTCTCCTATGACAGCGAGGACAGCGAAGAAATCGTCCGGAACTTCATGCAGGCCATGGAGGGCGTGCAGACTGGGGAAGTCTCCATCGCCGTCAGGGACGCGAAGATAAGCGGCATAGAGATTCACAAAGGCGACTACATAGGTTTCTGCGGCAAGAACATGCTCGCCTGCGACAAGCAGCGGCTGGAGGCGGCGAGGAAGCTCGCCGGAGAGCTGAAGGCCGGACAGCATGAGTTCATGATCGTGATATACGGGAAGTCCGTCGGGGATGACGAACGGAAGAATTTCCATGCGTCCGTCAAGGAATGCTATCCCAAGCTGGAGCTGTACGAGATTGACGGGAGGCAGGAAATCTACGACTACCTCCTGATACTGCAATAATCAGGTATAATCATGGAAAGAATCATTCCGGTCTGCGTCATCTGCGCCCTCGTGGCATACCTCATATCGGGGCTGAACCCCGCGATAGTCCTCTCCCACCTCCTCTACCATGAGGACATACGGCAGAAAGGCAGCGGCAACCCCGGGTTTACGAATTTCAACAGGGTCTACGGCAAGACCGCCTGGCTGGTTTTCATCCTGGATGTCGGCAAAGGGGTGCTGCTCTGCCTCGGCGGGGCGATACTGTTCACCAAGGCCGGCCTCCCCTTCCAGCTGGGAGCCTCGTTCACGGGCTTTTTTGCCATGCTCGGGCACTGCTACCCCGTCTGGTACCGATTCAAGGGCGGCAAGGCCTTTTTGGTCGCCGTCGCCGCGATTTTCCTGATGGACTGGCGGATAGGCCTGATTGCGGCCGCCGTCCTCTGCCTTATCCTGTTTACGATACGCTATATGTCCCTCGCGACCATGCTCGCCGCGGCGGCCTGCCCTCCCCTGCTCCTCATATTCGGCTATGCGAGCATCTGGGTGCCGGTGATATGCACGGCATCCGTCCTATTGCTGATTTTCCGCCACAAGGAGAACATAAAAAGGCTCCTCAAGGGCAGCGAGACAAAATTCAAATTCAAGTAACGGATTCCGCTTACAGTTCTGAACCTTTGAGCAAGGCCCACCCGGACGGATGGGCCTTTTACTGTGCTTGAGCTGCCCCGACCGGCTCTTCTGCATCCCGCGAGTAAACTGCCTTGAGGATGACCGGAGTCGCGACCGAGCTTACGATTATAAGCAGGATGACCGCCGTAAAGAAAGAGTGCTCCAGAAGGCCCGCCGCCAGCCCCCGCTGGGCGACGATGAGGGCGACCTCGCCCCGGGTCATCATGCCGCAGCCGATTTTCAGGCTGTCCCGCGCGTTGAATCCCAGGAAACGTGAGATGCCCCCGCAACCTACGACCTTGGCCAGCATGCCGACCAAGACGAAAGCGACAGAGAAGAGGATGACGGACGTGTCCACCGTCCTGATGTTAGTCTGGAGCCCGATAGAGGCGAAGAAAATCGGCCCGAAGAGCATGTAGGAATTTATGTCCATCTTGCGGGCGATGTAGCCGGAGTCCTTTGTCGAGCAGAGGATGACACCGGCTATATATGCCCCGGTGATGTCTGCGACGCTGAAGAAACGCTGGGCTATGTACGACAGGCTGAACGCGAGGGCAAGGCCGACGATGGGAATGCGCCTCGTGTGGACATAACGCTTCTCGAAGAGCTTGAAGACCTTGTGGAAAGCAACCCCGAACACGAGGGCGAAGGCAAAGAAGAGCAGGGTCTGCACGATTACCTTGCTGACCCCGGCGGAGGGATTCTTGAAGCCTATGACCAGGGTGACGACGATGATTCCGATGATATCGTCGATGATGGCCGCGCTCATAATCGTCGTGCCGATGAAGTTCTGGAGCTTGCCCAGTTCCTTGAGGGTCTGGACGGTTATGCTGACGGATGTCGCGGTAAGGATCGTGCCGATGTACAGGGCCCGGTAGAATTCCTCCGTGCCCGGGCGGTCAAAGCCGTAGAAGGCCATGAAGAGGAAAGTCCCTGCGACGAAGGGAACGGCCACCCCGGCACAGGCGATCAGGGTCGCCTTGAGGCCGGACTTCTTGAGGTCCTTGATGTTAGTTCCCAGGCCCGCGTTGAACATCAGCATGATGACGCCGATTTCCGCCATGCCGGAGAGGAAGGCCGAGCTTTGCACCCATCCGAGCAGGCTGGGGCCTATGCAAAGGCCTGCGATGATCTCCCCGGCGACCTGGGGAGCATGAAGCTTACGGGCGACAAGGCCGAAGAGTTTCGCGAATATGATGATTATGGCAAGCTGCCTGAGTATGTCCAAAGTATCCATGCCCGTAATTATATAGACTTTCATGGGCGAATTCAATTATAATAACAGAATAATGCAGGAACAAATGAAAGGCATGGCAGAGACGGAACACAGGAAAGACATATTCGACAAGATGATGGGCCTTCCCATCCTGAGGATTTTCCAGCCCTTCTTTGACAAGCACCGGGAAGTCCTGCTCTACCTCTTCTTCGGGGGGCTGGCGTTCTTCCTGAACATGCTGCTCTTCTTCATCACCCATACAAAGATGGGGATGCAGGAGCTCGTGGCGACCGCAGTCTGCTGGGTGCTCTGCGTCCTTTTCCAGTACTTCACCAACAAGACCTGGGTGTTCCGCTCGCATGCGGGCACGACGGCGAGCCTGGTGAAGGAGATGGCATCATTCTTCGGCGGAAGGGTTTTCACCCTGCTCGTCGAGGAGGCGATAATCTTCGTCCTCATCACCTGGCTCGGGGACCGCATAGCATCCGGCCTGTCGCTCAGCAGGGAAATCTGGGACCTTGCCGTCAAGCTCTTCGCCCAATTCGTCATAATCGTGCTGAACTACGTCATAAGCAAGCTCTTCGTGTTCAAGAAGAAGGAAGATGCCGCATGACATTCTTTCCCTTCGAGCATGAGGAGTACGAGATTTTTCCCCAGAGCCCCGCGTCAGTGGTCAGCAACCTCAAGAAGATTGCGGACGGCAAGCTCTACACGGGGATTTTCTTTCCGAGCATGTTCACGCTCAAGCCCGTAAGCAGCATAGGCATGCTCGTGACCGGCTACTTCTCCGTGGACGGAAAGAAGATGATCCTGGACTACCTCCTGACCAAACAGGGCAAGATTGTCTGGCTCCTTGAGATGTTCCTCATCCCGGTCATCATGCTGATCATCTACCTCAAACTGACGGGCGGCTTCATGCCCTTCTCCAGCGTCTTCTTCCTTCCGATGTGCGCTTTCTTCTATATACTATGGATGCTCCTAATCCTCTGCATCAAGCACATTCTCTTCAGGCTGATAAAGAACGCCACCCACAAGAGCATACTCGTCCACTCACGTTATTAGTCCCTGTTTCCGTCCCCACGAAGGGAGATTTTGATTGAAAAATCCCTGCCCTATGTTATACTAGACTATATGTCCCTTGAAAGAATATTAGAAGGCAGCAAGAAGTCCCGGATCAAGCTCATAGCGGCAGTCCTCGTCCTGCTGATTGTCGTGGTAACGTTCTCCGTCATCCGGGGAAGGAAGGGAAAGGATGAGAGTTTCCCGGCCCCGGGCCATCCCATACGGCTGGTCATCCCCTTCGAGAAAGGCGGCAAGACCGACATCATGTTCAGGCGGCTCGCTGACAACATGAAGGCGAACGGTACAAACGTCGAGGTGCTGAACATTCCGGGAGACGGCGGGGTTGCCGGGATTGAATACGTGCTGTCAGAGAAAGCCGACGGGTATACGCTCCTCGCATCCACTGCGGCGACGATAACGGCGACTCTCTCCGGCAAGACCGAAGGCTACAAGAAACTTGTGACGGTTGCCGGGCTGAACGAGGATCCCTTCATGCTCGTCGCCAAGAAAAACCGCTTCAGGAACTTCGAGGATTTTCTGGAACATTCGCGGACCAATGAGATAAACATCGTCACGGCAGGGAACGGGACCTTGGGGCATAAGATCGCGGAGAACCTCCTGCAAAAGCTCGCACCCTCATCCAAGTGCCGGATACTGGAAACAAACGGCGGGACGAGCGAGATGGACGCCGTCATCTCCGGGGCAGCAGACCTCGGCGTCATAACTCAGTTTGAGGCCATCTCGAACCCCAATGTCGAGCCCCTCGCCATACTGACAGAAGGCCACAGCCAGGCTCCCCTCTTCCGGAATATCCCCACTATCAGGGAAGAAGGCTTTCCCCTGGACATCCTCGGCTCCGCGTTCTGTTCCGTGATGGTACGGAGCGACGTGAACCCGAACACCCTCGTGGCGCTGGAATCAATCGTGGAGGCCGCCTATTACTCCGAGGACTTCCAGCGTTTCCAGGACAATTACGCCCTCATCAAGCTCTTCCTGCCCCTCAACCATGGCAGCGAGCTCTTAGAGGAATTCATCAAAAACTATTCGGATTAGGAAAAAAACAGAGACCCCAAGTCCCGCCATGGTCTTAGGCAAAAGAGTATAATGCGCGAGGGGCAAAGTCCCTGAAAGGGGGCTGTGTAGAAGCACTATCCCGTGACCCCCCAAGTCCCGCCAGGGTCTTGGGGGGTCATTGACAGAAGCTTGAACTCCGTTCAAGCTTCTGTCGGAGCATCATCATTCAGGTACTGGACGAAAGCGTCATAGATTTCCTGAGTGAAGTGCACCCCTATGTTCGTCGCAAGGATCTGAAGGGCCTGCTTGCGCTCAAGGGCCTTGCGGTAGGAGCGGTCGGAAGTCAGCGCGTCGTATATGTCGGCGCAGCTTATGACCATCGCTTCCTCGGGTATCTTGTCAGCCGTGACATGGTGATAGCCCTTGCCATCGAGAGTCTCATGGTGGTAAAGCACGAAGTCCTTGACCTTCTCAAAGTAGGGGTTGGCGGAGAGGATATTGTAACCTAAGTCCGTATGGTTCTTGATGGCCTTGAACTCCTCTTCGGACAGCTTGTCGGGCTTGTTTATGATGTCGTCCGAAATACCAATCTTGCCGATGTCATGCAGCTGGGCCCCGTAGCTCAGCAGCTTGAGCCGGGTGGGGTCGTATCCCATCCGCTTGCCGATCGCGACGCTGTACTTGGCGACCCTGTCGGAATGTCCCTGCGTGTACTTGTCCTTCTCCTCAAGTGTATGGGTCAGCCCCTTGACGAAGCGCATCTCGTTGTTCTCCAGCTGCTGGTAGAGCTTGCGGTTTATCGTCTCTATGGCGAAGAACGAGGAGACAATCTGCATCATGTACTGGTGCTCCAGGCTGAAGGACTCCTTGTTGCTGTTCTTGCGCCGCGATATCGTGATGACACCCAGCCGCTCCTGGTTGGTGCCGAAGGGAACGCTGATGATGGAATCGTCCAGGAAGGACTCCTCCTTCATTATGGAATAGGCGGGATGCCCCTTCCTGTCCGGGACGAAAATCGGCTTCCAGCTCTGGAATACCTGCCCGGAAATCCCCTCCCCCACGCGCAGGTTAGGAACCTTGTTCTCGTCAATCTTGTAGTAGGCGAAGGGAGACAGGCTGTGCGCCGCATCGATATAGCGGTATGCCACCCCCTTGTTAAAGGAAATCTCCTTCTTGAGGTCATTGAACAGGCTCGTATTGACCGCGTTCAAATCCTCGTGCTTCTGAAGGACAAAGGGATATTCGGCGACCCGCAGGAGCTCCTTCTGCCCCCTTGTCGCGACTGAGGCCGCATAGAGGTTTATCTGTATCTTGGCGGAAAGGCGGTTGAGCATTTCCTTGTTCTCTTCGCTCAGCAGCTCTTCCTCTGACGGGCTTTTGGCGCAGATCAGAAGGAAGGCTATCATGTCGAATCCGTGGACGATCGGGACAAGATAGCGTCCGCCGTAGAGAACCTTCATCACCTCGCTTATCATGGGGTCGTCAATCTGAAAGTCAGAGAACATCTTTTCCACGGAGATAATCCCGGGTACCATGGACAGGCAGCCGATGAAGATGGAATCATCCGAGAAAGACGTTATGCCTTCCCTGTCAATCTCCCGGTACTCGTGGAAATCGGCAGAATGGAAGAAAAGGTGGGCGGAGCAGGCCGGCAGCTCATTCTCCACAAATTTCAGTATAGACTGCACCAATCCGACCGTAGTCGTCCAGTTGTCAAGGTCATCCATATTGAATGAATCATTGATGGTAGATAAATTGAGCACGTCATCCTCTCCTAGGGTTTCCAGCTGATTGACCTGTTGTTTCTTCTTTTTTGGCATACAATATACAACCTTTTTTAGTTACCAGGGTTGTCGCAAAAGCTCTACTTTGCGGCAAGCTTAACCGACACTGTACCCTCATTTTCGGCACATATCAGAAATTCAAACAGCCTTTTACAGCTTATGGACTACGACCAGGTTGCGCTCGTGGTCCTCGAGGAAAGGAACGGACAGGCTTATTTTCTGGTAAGAGGGGACTATGTCCCTGACGGTCTCCATCTCCGCGGCAATCTTCTCTGCCCTCGCCTTGTAGGCGGCCAAGTAACCGCCCTTCCTGACAAGAGAGAGCAAGGTCTTTGTGGTCTTGTGGTCAAAGGGGTGGAAGGCACGGAAAAGGGCGATGTCAAAGCTCTCCGGCCTGACTTTCTCCGCCTGCAGGGTCAGTATGCTGACGTTCGGCAGGGGCAAGGCCGTGCAGACGCTGCTAAGGAAGGAAGAGCGTTTCTCCATCCGCTCGACAAGCGTAAAGGGATAGCTTTCCATCATGATTGCGAGGGGAACCCCCGGGCAGCCTCCGCCACTGCCTATGTCCGCGAGGGACGGGCTGGCAGAGGACGTGCTTTCCGTCAGCTTCCGTATATGCTCAAGCGGGGCAAGGCTGTCGAGCAGGTGGCTGACCGCCATCTCGTCCTCGTCCTTGGCCTTCATCAGGTTGTAGCCCTTGTTGAATTCCAGGACCATACGGGCATAACGGCGGAGCTTGTCAAGCTGCTCCTCCGAGGCGGAAAGGCCCAGCCGCTCCAGCCCCTCAGAAAGTCTGTCGTCCACGTGCGCCCTTACTCGCCCAGGTCGATCAGGAGCTCAAGCCGCCAGTCCGGGTCCTCGGTCCTCATGGAGACCAGGTTGCCCGTGCGGGAAGCCATCATGTTGCGCCGCTTGGAAAGCTGGTAGACAAAAGAGTTGGGGTTGTAGCTGTCCTGGGTCACCGCAGTGGCGGCATCATACTCGCAGACGGACGTGGAGTCAGGCTTGGTCTTGAACAGGATATGGAACGTCTCGCTCCGTGTCTTGCCATCGCTCATGTAGCGCCTGTCCCCCGTCACGAGGAAGGTCCCGTTGTCCTGTACGTCGGAGATGTAAACCGTCCGGCAGGTGCGGAGGACGTTATAGCCATTGACGGAGAAGCGCAGCAGGCGGGATTTGTTCCTGACGGCGGCAGCAGGGTTTTCCGAGGCGGAAGAGGAGGAAGAGCTGCTTTCAGCGGGAAGATCGCTTTCTTCCGAGACGAGGATTGCACTGGACTCCGTGCGTGAGCTCCCGCCATTCTCCTTTATCTCCTCCATTTTATCGAGGACGCGGTTCAGGAGGCGGTTGGTTTCCTCCGTCCTGTCGGCGGCAACCGCGGAGCTTGAGGACCGGGAGTACAGCGAAGAGCCGTAGCCCTCCGAAAGAATGCCGGAAAGCCCGCCCAGAAGCCCGAGAGAATCCATCGCCTCCAAGTCACGGGCGGACACGCTGCCCGCCAGCGTCATGGAACGGACCTGGGAAGAGGAAGCCTCACCTCCGGCGGAACTCTTTGCCTGGCCGGACGAAGTGACGGAGGAGCCGGAAGACTTGCCGCTCCCCGACGCGGGACCGGTCTCCCCCCTACCGGACATAAAGGGGCTGGGACTGTTGGACGGGGTATAAAAACCCGTCCCCAGAGACGGAGACTCTATGGTCGGCATGGACAAATCCCACAGGCTGCCGTCCGCATAAAGGGCAGGAGCAAGCAGGACAGACAGGACACAAAAAGACAGGTATTTACAAGCTCGCAAGACTTTCCTCCACATATTCAAGCCGGGCAGTAAGCTCGCTGATTGTCCTCGTAAGGCGGGCCCGCTCTTTCTCGAGCTTCTCCTTGGGGTCAATCTCCTTGGACTTCTGCCTCATCATAGCGATAACGGAATCGGGGCTCTTCCCCGACTTGATTGCGGCCGTCACCTTGGCCCGCTCGTCGGCCTTATTGGTGCCGGCGACAATCTTCATGTTCTCGAAGCCCATGTCAGCGTCCGCATCCGAAAGGGTGCTGACCCGCTGCACGGACTTCGCGGTGTTCCTTGGCAGCTGCAGGACGCGGTCCACATAATCCTCGTAGCGGATGTTCGCCTGCTCGCACAGCTCCTGTGCCCTCACGAGCGCCCTGCCGAACTCTATCATCAGGTGGCCGTTCTGGGCAATGTACTTCTCGCGGATTTCCTTGGTGAGGGCTTCAAGCTCGGGGGACTCTGATATGCTTATGCTGTAATAGCCTTTCTGCTCGGCAATCTCAAGCAGCGCGCTGAACCTGGCCCAGAAAGAGCGGGTGTGAACCCTCGCCCCGTGCGGAGGCTCCCTGCCCCCGTTCGCCTCAATCTGCTCCTCGTTTATCAGGTGATGGGTATACTCGTGGACAGCCGTGTACACCAGCTGGTTGTCGGTCTTGAAATTCTTGTTATGGAGGACTATCTCCCGCGTGTCGGGCTTATACAGGCCGTTCACGCGTTTGCTTTCCTTGCCGGATTGCACGACGGTAAACTCAAGCTTGGACTCCTGAATGTCCAGGAGCATATTCTTTATCTTATCATTGTCCACGGTTAACCCAGTATAGCATAAGGACGGACGCAAGGCAAGGCTCACGTCCGTCCTTTCAGATAAAAAACTCAGGTCAGAATGAGAGCCGCAGGCTGAATGCCGCGGAAGGAATCCTTGTGTTGAAGTCAAAGCACCCGCTTGCCGTGATGTCAAAGCAGAGGACATCCAAGCCGATTCCACCGTAAATCTGCGGCCGTATGCTCTCGGTGAACTTGCAGCTGGAGCCGCCGGAGAATTTGGTCGGCAAGAGACCCCAGTCCTGGGCCATGGCGACATAGCTGGACTCATCCTTATAGACGGATTTCCAGTCAACGTCAATCTCCCAGTCCGCGCTTGCCTGCGTCAGCGCAACCCTCGCCCCGACAAAGGGAACAAGGACGGCAAGCTTGAGGGAGTACTGCGCGTCCAGTTTGAAAGTCGCGGCCTTATAATTCAAGGAAGCGGACGCGTCATCGTCCTTAAAGGAAACGCCACCCTTGGAGTAATAGAAGCCCGCTCCAAGGGAGAGCATGGAGCCGAGCGGCCCCTTCTTTATCAGCGGATAGCGGGCATCGAAGCCGAAGTTGTAGAATTCCAGGGCGACATCGTTCAGGACACTGGAAACCCCGGAGATTTTCCGGGTATCCAAGAGGGAGAAAGCCGCGCCTATGTCCAACGGGAAGAAAGGCAGGCTCGCCCTCAGGTCGACGGTCATAGTCGGGAAGGGGATTGAGCTCGGAATTCCGCTCGTGCTTATGCCCAAGCTGTCAACGGCATCAAGCAGGGGGGAGATGTTCATGAAGGAAAGCCCCGTGTTCAGGCCTCCGCCTATGTGGAAGATGGAGCCAAGCCATGCCTTAGCCCAGACATTCTGCTGCATCTGGGAGTCCGGAACCACGTCAACGATTATGTCGCAGAGCTCATCAAGTCCGTCCTGAGCATCCGTTATGGGATTAGCGGAGTCAAGCCCGTAATCCCCGAGCTTTCCATAGGCATCGTTGACCTTGCTGGAGACATCCTGTATGGTAGCGGCAGTAATCTTGTTCTGCGCCAAAGCAGCCTCTATGGACGTGCGGTTCTCATTGATTATGTCAACCAGCTCGGAAGGCAAATCAACCGTGACCTTGGCTCCCGTGCAGTCAACGAGCGTGACATTCTCGGCAAAAGCAGTCCCCGCCAGCAGCGAGGCAAGTACAAAAGCAGAAATCTTTCTGATTATCATAGTCCCTCCTCCCTTATATGATAAGGGGAGACCTGACAAGGCCTCCCCTCTAAAAATGCCGACAAAAGCTAAAGAAGTCTCAGAAGCCCCTTACTGGCAGCAGGTGCAGGACTGGACGTAGCTTGAGCTGGAAGGCGTCGCAGAGACAGCAGTCCCCTGAACGGAACTCGTGCTGGCAGGAGTATAAGAAACGGAACTACCGTGAACGGAACTCGTGCTGGCAGGGGTCGCAGAAACGGCAGTACCACGGACGGCACTCGTGCTGGCAGGAGTCGCTGAGACGGCAACGCCACGGACGGCGCTCGTGCTGGCGGGGGTCGCGGTGACGGCAACGCCACGGACCGCGCTCAAGCTAGAAGGGGTCGCGGTAACTGCAACGCCACGGACAGCACTCGTGCTGGCAGGAGTCGCTGAGACGGCAACGCCACGGACGGCACTCGTGCTGGCAGGGGTCGCTGAGACGGCAACGCCGCGGACGGCGCTCGTGCTGGCAGGGGTCGCTGAGACGGCAGTACCACGGACGGCGCTCGTGCTGGCGGGGGTCGCTGAGACGGCAACGCCACGGACCGCGCTCAAGCTTGCAGGGGTCGCGGTCGCGACGGTTCCCTTAATAACGCTCGTGCTGGCAGGAATAGCCGTGCAGCAAGTGCAGTTGGCATCCGCATAAACGCCCGCATAAACCCCAAAGCAAAGAGCTGCGGCAACAATGGTCAAACGATTGATTTTCATATTATATACTCCTTTCCTTAGTATCAAAATATATAAAAGTGTACACTAGACATTCGGGATTTGTCAAGTTATAACACCCCCAAAAAGCTATTTTCTCGCCAGCTCGCTGACGGCGGTTACCACCCCGGCCAGGTTCTGGAAGTCGGCGGGAACGATTATCTTGGTTGCCTGCCCGTCGGCGGCCTTCTCCAGCGACTCCAGGCTCCGGAGCTTGATTACCGCCTCATCCGGCCCGGACTCCTTTATCATCTTCAGACCGTCCGCCGTAGCCTGCTGGACGGACCGGATGGCCTCGGCCTCTCCCTCGGCCCTGCGGATCCGGGCCTCCTTGTCGGCCTCCGCCCGCAGTATCAAGGACTGCTTCTCCGCCTCCGCGGCGAGGATGGCGGCCTGCTTCTTTCCCTCGGCGACGAGAATCTCGGACTGCTTCTGCCCTTCGGCGACGAGAATCTTCTCGCGCCGCTCGCGCTCTGCCCGCATCTGCTTCTCCATTGCCTCGCGGATAGCCTCGGGCGGCATGATGTTCTTGACCTCCACGCGGTTCACCTTGATTCCCCAGGGGTCGGTCGCCTCGTCCAGGATTGCCCGCATCTTGGTGTTTATCACGTCGCGGCTGGTCAGGGTCGTGTCCAGGTCCAGCTCTCCGATGATGTTGCGGAGGGTCGTCGCCGTCAGGTTCTCTATGGCGAGCATGGGTTTCTCCACCCCGTAGGTGTAGAGCTTGGGGTCGGTTATCTGCATGTAGACGACGCTGTCAATCTTCATCGTGACGTTGTCCTTGGTGATGACCGGCTGCGGCGGGAAATCCATGACCTGCTCCTTGAGCGACACATTGTTGGATATGCTGTCGATGAACGGCACCTTCACGTGAAGCCCCGCCCCCCACGTGGCGGCATAGGTTCCCAGACGCTCGATGATGTAGGCGCGGGACTGGGGGCAAATCCTGATGTTCGTGACGATGAGAATCATCACGATCACGGCCAAAGCAACTATAACGTATAGCGGCATGTCATTCTCCTGAAACGATTAATGTATTTCCTTGTATTTCTTTGATTACGCAGTCTTTGCCCGCCTCCAGGGAGGAGCCGTCCCTCGTAGCGACGGACCATTCCACCCCCCTCAGCCGGGCAGTTCCCTTCCCGTCCGGGGTGACAGCCTTGCTGAGCCTGCAACGAGTGCCTATCAGGGCATCGGAATTCGTAGCCGTTTTCTTCATGTTGAGGAAGCGGAGGGCGAACGGCCTGGTAAAAAGCAGCAGGAGCACGGAAAACAAGGCGAACAGCAGGAGCTGGACAGGGAGCGGAACTGGCAGCATGGAGACAAAGACCATCACGAGGGCCGCCGCCGCGAACCATATCGTCGTCAGCGTCATCGTCAGTGCCTCCACGACGGAAAGGAGGACCACGAGCGCAAGCCAGAACCAGGGCAGGTAACGCTGCCAGTCCGTCTCAAAAATGAAAAACATACCGACATTCTACCACAAAGGAATCGCTTTGTACAGAAAAAAAACAGCATCCGGCACCGTCAGAAGCATCAGGGGTTCCTCCATAATTTACCCGTTTCATTCATAAAGCCCTGAAACAGTTGAGAATCCGGGCAGTATGGGTTATAATCATATTGTATGAGCAGCACACATTCCGGCGATGACAAGGCGGCAAAGAAGAAACTGATGGTTCTCTTTCTGGGAACATTCCTCCCCATCCTTATCGTAACGATTACGGCCGGGGCAATCCTCTTCGCCCTGTCAACGACGCTTATAAAGAGGCATGCCCAGTCTGAGGCAAAAGCCGCGGGCCTGAAACTCAAGACCGACATATTGGCCTTCATAGACCCGGTGGTTACGGGATGCGAGGACTTCGCGTCCTTCGCCAGGCTAAGGCACGACGCCGGGTCCATCGATGACCTCATCCATGCCATCGGCGCGAACCTGCCCTACTCCGCTTCCGCATATTATGGAACAAAGACAAGCCGCTTCGAGCCGGGGGGACAGTACTTCGACAGCACGGACTGGACTCCTCCCGATGACTGGCAGATGAGCGACGAGCCATGGTACGCCGCCTGCCTGAACGCCCGGGGAAAGGTTCTGTTCAACGATCCCGTCATCGACATCATGACAAAGACGATGTGCGCTACGGTCGGCAAATCCGTGCCTCTTGGCGACCAGGAGGGTGTTTTTGCCGTGGACCTGCAGCTCTCCGTGCTCACCGGCATCATGAGCTCAATCTCGATTTCCGAACGCGGCAAGGTATTCCTCGTGCTCTCCGACGGCACATATCTGACCAATCCCGACGAAAGCAAGGTTTCCGCGGCGAATTACCTTTCGGACTCCGCGCTTTCCCGTCCTGCATCCGAGTATTTCGACGGCACGACAAAGGCCTTCGTGGAGAAAGGCCAGTACTATGCCGTCGTGCCGATTGAGGCCGCAAACTGGTACATCGTGGCAGAGGGCCCGATCAGCGACTTCTCAGGCAGGACCGTCTCTCTCATCGTCATCTTTGAGCTGATCCTGTCCGTCTTTGCAGTGGCCAGCTCGATGGTGAACATAGGCATGATCAAGCGGATGAGGCGGGGCGAGCAGGAGCTGGGCCGGAACATCTACAGCGAGTCGGAAGGACTCGTGTCCTACTCCCGCGAAACAGCCGAGACCGCGCAGAACCAGAGCGCAGCCGTCAAGGAAATCGTCGCCACAATGGAGGACTGCACGGCCTTGAGCGAGGATATCTCACGGCAGATCACCGACGTGTCCTCCCTCGCCGTGAAGACGAACGGTGACGTCGCGGACGGCGTCGAGCTCATTGCCGACAACGTGACTCAGCTGAGGGAAATCGCAGACGCGAACAAGACGACGATAGAAGGCATCAAGGAGCTGGGCGACAAAATCACGAACATCTGGGACATCGTCACCCTGATCAACTCGGTCGCCGACCAGGCGAAGATAATCGCCTTCAACGCGGAGCTCGAGGCTTCGAGCGCGGGCGAGGCGGGCAAGAACTTCCACATCGTCGCGACGGAAATCCGCCGGCTTGCGGACAGCATCATCGACGGGACAAAGGAAATCAAGGGTAAAATCTCAGAAATCGAGAAGAGTTCCGACGGCCTAATCCTGATGAGCGAAAACGGCACGTCGAAAATCGCGAAGGGAGTGGACAGCGCAAAGACGCTCGAGGAGCGCTTCGCAAGCATGAAAAACGCGTCCGAAATCACGGCACAGAGCGCGGGGAACATCACTTCCATCATCCGGCAGCAGGCCGCGGCGACGGAGCAGATTCTCATCACGCTCAAGCAGATTTCCGCCGGGGCCGAAAGCTTCACCAAGGCCACGGCCCATATCTCCGCCGCTTCCGAGTCGCTCAAGGGCATAGCCAAGGGCCTGAGCTAAAGATTAGTTCGCGGCGGCCTTGTCCGACTACTTGTGATAATGGCTGCCGCACTGTACAATCTCGATGAAACGCCCAGATTCCGTATCATGTATCATATACACGATACGGTTATAGTCGTCAATCCGGCGGCTCCAGTAGCCGCTCAAATTCCCTTTGAGCGGCTCGGGCTTTCCGAGGCCAGCATATCCGTTCCTGTCGATGTCCTTCAGCAGCTCGTTAGCCTTCTTGAGCAGCCGCTTGTCGGACTGCAGGGACAAATAGTCCTCCCAAGCCTCATCCGTCCATTTCTTATCCATCAGTCAACCTCAATCAAATCATGCTGGGTCAACTTTCCTTCTTT